>CAJUFV010000270.1 GCA_910585795.1 uncultured Clostridia bacterium
CGGCAGAACCCGCAGGCAGATATACAATTTTGAGAATATTGACGTGTCATATGAAACGATATGCCGGATAATACGTGAGTACATAACAGACAGGGAGGATTAAGGATTGACAAAGGAAGAGCTTGAGCAGTACCGCTCTATCGTGGCGGAGATTGACGAGATACGTGACAGGCTTAACAAAAACACAGTATATGGTACTGTTACAGGCTCGGACAGTGAATTTCCGTATGTAAAGCATGTGATGTCTGTAGGAGGAGTTATGGAAACGGATGATAATAAGCGGTATATGGTGCTGATACGCAAGCTGGAGCGTCAGAAGGAAAATATTGAGACATTTATACATAGCATTCCCGACAGCGTTACACGGCGAATATTTACATACAGGTATATGGACGGAAAAGTAAAACCGTCATGGCAGTGGATTGCGTTTAAAATGGGACATTATGATGAACAGTATGCGCGTAGGAAACATAATAAATTTTTGAAGAAAAGTTAAAAAATGACGAAAATGACGAAAAATGTATGTTAAAATTTAAAATAGAGATTGTGTGTAAAGCATAAGCGGAGTATCGCCTTAGGAAGAGGCGAAGGGTAATATCTCAATTGAAGCAGGCGGGAGCAGAGGTATTAGAAAAAATAGTGAGCAGACATCTATATGGTGTCTGTTTTTGTTTGTGCAAGCGTAAGGGAGGAGAACAACTCTTCAGAGTTGCAGGCATAGAGATTGAAAAAGCTCGTTATGCCGTAAGGAGGTGATGTAAGATGAAGCTGACGGACGAATTGAGGAAAAAGATTATTGCTGACTATATAGACAGTGAGAATTACAGCACGGTAGCAAGAAAGTACAATATCAGCCGTACAACCGTTTCAAATGTTGTAAATTCCGACAGCGCAATTTGCGAAAAGTTGCACCGAAAAAAAGAAGAAAACATAAAGAATGTACTTGAATATATGGGAGAAAAAAATAATGCCGTCTGTGAGCTTATAGACCTATATTTAAAGGAGCTTGTATCACCGGAAAAGCTGGAAAAGGCGACGCTTTCGCAGATTGCTACTACATTAGGAATTATAATTGATAAATTTACAGCTGTTCAATCTGAGAAAGACAACGGAGGACAGGGAGTAATTATTATGCCGATGGTGATGGACGATGGATAATATAATTTGGAAGCCTCAGCCGAGACAGTATGAGTTTATGCGGCGCGGTGAATATGAGGCGTTATACGGCGGCGCGGCAGGCGGCGGAAAAAGCGACGCGCTTGTCGCGGAGGCGCTAAGGCAGGTAGACATACCGCATTACAAGGCTATTCTTTTCCGTAAAACGTTCCCCGAAGCAAGGGAGCTGATACTTAAAAGTCAGCGCATATATCCGCGCGTATATCCAACGGCAAAATACAACGGCAGCGAGCACTGCTGGACGTTTCCGAGCGGTGCAAGGATTTATTTCGGCTCTATGTCGAACAGTACGAGCTACATACGTTATCAGGGCTTATCCTTCGCTTTTATAGGCTTTGACGAACTGACGCATTTTACGCGGGATGAATACGAGTACCTCATATCCCGTAACCGCGCCGACGGCCCGAATGTGCGCGTATACATAAGAGCGACAGCTAATCCCGGCGGAGTAGGTCACGGCTGGGTAAAAGAGCGGTTTATAACGGCGATGCCGCCGAATACTCCGTATGAGTTTAAGTCAAAGGTTGTAAATCCTGACGGAGAAAGCATTGAGGTGACACGAAAGCGTATTTTTATACCCTCCTCTGTATTTGACAATAAGGAATTGCTTAAAAACGATCCGAATTATCTGGCTAATCTCGCAATGCTGCCCGAAGCGCAGAAAAAGGCCTTATTATACGGCGATTGGGACACGTTTTCAGGACAGGTATTTACGGAATGGCGCGACAATCCCGACGGCTACAGGCGCAGACAGTTTACGCACGTCATTGAGCCGTTTGACATACCGCGTCACTGGCGGCGTTACCGCAGCTTTGATTTCGGCTATGCGAAGCCGTTCGCGGTGCAGTGGTGGGCGGTGGATACCGACGGCAGAGTGTATTTATACCGTCAGCTTTACGGCTGTACGGAGACGCCGAATACAGGCGTGAAATGGGAGCCGCGCAGAATTGCGAGAGAGATACGCAAAATTGAGGACGAGCAGGAAAAGGGTAATACGATTATAGGCATTGCCGACCCCTCGATATGGGACAAGAGCCGTGGCAGCGACGGTACTGTTATTAATATGATGGAGGCGGAGGGCGTTTATTTTGACAGGGGTAAAAATGACCGCATATCAGGTAAAATGCAGCTGCATTACAGGCTGGCGTTTGACAAAAACGGCTTTCCGATGCTGTATGTATTTAACACCTGCCGTCAGTTTATACGGACGCTGCCGAACCTTGTATATGACAGCGTGCATGTGGAGGATATCGACACGGCGCAGGAAGACCATGACTATGACGCGTGCCGGTATTTCTTACAGGAAAACCCTATAAAGGCACGTTCTAATGAAGTTGAAAGACCTGTGTATATGTATAATCCGCTGTCATCATAAATGAGAAAAAAGTTGAGGAACGTGCCGACATTGTTTAGCTGCGTTTCACGACGAAGCAGCAACTTTCGCGAAGCAGTCAGTTGCGGGCAGTGAAACATTGACAGCAAACAATCTGCCGTTAGGCAGGGCAATGTTAAAATGAAGTAGAAAGACCAGTACATATATATAATCCGTTATCAAGTTAAAAATTAATTTTATATTCAGAAAGGAAAAAATATTATGAATGAAGAAACATTGAACGCAGAAGCACGGGAAGTCGTTCAACCCGATTTTATGAGCGAAAGCGAAGCGATTAGCTCTCAATATGAAAACGGTGCAGAAGTAACAGACGTTATACAGGAGGAAATCACCGAGCCTCCGAAGGCAGTAGAAGAAATGAGCGACGAAGAATTTTTGAGCTACATCAATTCGGCGCAGAATGGGACTGTACCTGAAAATCAAAGCGAAGTACAAGCAGATGATGAACAGGACGGACAGGACAATTCAGATAATACGGGTAACGCCGAACCCACAGATGCGGCAAAAGCGGAGCCTTTTAAGGTGTTTAATACTCAGGAGGAATATCAGAGCGTAATCGACGGTATTATCGGCGAACGATTGAAAAAAAACCGCGAGGGTATGGAAACGCTTGAAGGGTTGAAGCAACACGCGCTTAGCTTCTACGATACAGACGACGGCGACGCCGCGCTTCGTCAGCTTATCGACGACTTACAGCAGCAGAACGCCGAAAAGCACGGTGTAAGCGCGGAGGAATACAGACAGCAGACGCAGGACAGCATTGACGCGCAGAAGTACCGTGAGGAACAGAGCCGCATATCGTCTGAACAACAGAGAATTGCGGACATACAAAGTAAATGGCAAAGAGAGTCGGAGGATTTGAAAAGAGTAATCCCCGACTTTGATTTTGCCAAGGCAATGCAGGACAAGACCTTTTACGACAATATTGTAAATGGCAGTTCTGTATCAACTGCATATCTTGCCGCGAACAAACCGGCGCAGGAACAGCCGAAGCCGCGCAGACCTATAGCTCAAAACGGTAATATGAAGGGCGGCAGGGCAGGAAAGGTTGAGGCTAATCCTGCGAGTATGTCGGACGCAGACTTTGCAAGATATATTGAAAGAATTAAGGGATAAAAGAAAGGAAATAATGATTTATGACATTAGGATTTGAGGAAAATCTGAATATGAACAAAACCACAAGTACAGGCGTACAGCCTTTATATCAGCCTGTACTGAACAGACACCTTTTAATGGTGTCAAAGCCGACTATGGTGCACGCGCAGTTCGGTCAGAAGGTGGAGATACCGAAGGGTAAGGGAAAGACAATAGCGTGGGACAAGCTGTCTCCGCTTCCAAAGGCTAAAATGCCGCTTACGGAGGGTATCACTCCCGAAGGTACGGCTATTAATATTTCGAGAGTTACAACTACCCCGGAGCAGTACGGAGCGTATGTAAGCACTACAGACCAGTTTGAATTCTTTACGCCCAATCCGTCGCCGGAAGTGCTGAGAATTAACGAGGTACTGGGCGATAACGCAGGTGAGACGCTGGATTCTCTAACGGCCGATGTACTGTCTACAGGCACTAACGTACAGTACCCGAATGGCAAGGCGGCCAGAGCGTCGCTGACAACCAACGACGTGTTGACCGTAGCGGAGATAAAAAAGGCTGTGCGCACTCTGAAGGGTAACAGGGCAAAGAAACTGAAGGGCAACAAATATGTCGCTATTATTCATACGGATATCGCTCATGATTTGATGAATGATTCTGAATGGAAATATCCGCATCAGTATGTAGATACTAAGCAGATTTACGACGGAGAAATCGGTGAGCTTTACGGCGTTAAGTTTGTGGAGTCGCCTGACGCGAAGGTATTTAGAGGTGAGAAATTTGCGGGCTATGATGAATTATCTGTCGTTAAGGTTGATGATAAGAAGATTTACATAGCGGAAACAATTACGGATACGCAGGCATCAGATTTGACGAGCGCAGCAACAAAGCGCAAGATTATTGTCAATGATTTTGTCTACACAGTATCGTCTGTTACAGCCGGCAAAAACGGCGAGGCGTATCTGACATGCTCGGCGGCGGTTGACGAGAGTGTGTCGGTAGATATGAAGATTTATCCGGGCGAGGGCGCGGCAAGCGGCAGGCCTGTTTACTCCACGCTTGTACTGGGCGACAACGCATACGGCGTGACAGATCCGAAGGGTACTTTGGAGAACATCACAAAGCCTTTAGGCAGTGCAGGCAGCGCCGATCCGCTCAATCAGAGAAGCACAATGGGCTGGAAGTCGTATCACGCGGCAAAGATACTTGTAAACGAGTACATGGTGAGAATTGAGACGGTATCGACAAGATACTAAAAAGGTGTGCGCGTCCGCACACCGCCCGAAACTGCGTTTCGGTCAATTTGCAGAATAGAGAAAAAATAAAAATTCCGCTTACGCAAAATTTTTATTTTGCTGATGTTTTCCGGCGCGCATGTCGTCGGAAAACTATTCAGCGCGGCATAAGCCGCACAGAACATGAAATGAACAGGAGGAAATATGTTATGGCAGCAGCAAAAAATAACAATCATGTAAGCAAGGTACAGGAGTTTTACAATGAGAAGGTTCCGGTATTTATACGCCGTCCGGAGGGAGTCAAGGATAATTCCTGCACGATTACATTGAACGGCAGGAATTATCAGATACTTTACAACACGGAGGTTATGGTACCAAGATGTGTCGCGCTTATTGCGGAGGAGTCGGAGCGCAACGAGAGAATTGCGGAGGAAAACGTACAGCGTCTAATGGGCACTGACAAGCGGCTCGGCGAGGTGTAAATAAAAAAATAACCTTGCCAAATGTGACAAGATATGCTATGCTATATGCATAGCGAGAGGGTACGCGGTTAATCTGACACCTTTAGAAATCAGCACATGCTGAAATTCGGTAGAATGGGGGTGTCAGTATGGATTTTGATTTGATTATAGAACTGATAATTTTACTTATCATACTGGATATCGTCAAGAACATAAAAAAATGACCGCCTGCTCTGGCAAGCAGACGGTCTGTCCTTTTATAAGGACAAATAAATCATTGTCAGAATAACCGTCGGTTATCCTCTTGCTTACATTCTATCATAAAAAAATAATAATGTCAATAATTTTGCGCGTCTTATGACGTGCTTTTTATATAGAAAAAATGAGGTGGATATATGAAATATGATTTAATAAGGACGAAAGGGAATGTAAAGGAGCAGATTGTAAGCTTCGGAGGGCTGAACAGAACGGACAATACGGAGAAGAACGAGTTTTCTTACATGGTGAATTTATCCTCTGACAAGTATCCGTTTCTTACGCCGTCAAGGACAGTGAGGGAGGTATTACAGCAGGAGAATATACGGGCGGTGATTGCGCCGCAGTACAGCAGTAACGCGGAGATTGCGTCATTTACAGGAGTGGCGGGAAATAAATTTTATTATGAGGGCGCACAGAAAGCAATGACTATTCCCGACGGTGATGTGACGCTTGCCGACTTCAACGGACGCATTATAATCTGTGTATATGACGGAAATAAAAGTTACATGCTCTATTACGACTACACCGCGGCGGGCGACGGCACTGTGAAAAAGATGGAGCAGGGAGTATATGATATTACGTGCACGGCATATTCAAGCGGAAATCCGAAGGATGATTTTTCTGTTACGAATTACTTACAGGCGAGTGTAGATTGGTCGGACTATTTTAAGGAAGGTGACAGCATATTTATAGAGGGCTTTAAAAATATCGAAAACAACACCGTACAGCTTGACAGCCGCTATCAGGACGTAAGTCCGACAAGGGCTATAAGCTGTATTGTGGAAAAGGTTGATGGAAACAAGCTGTATTTACAGATGTACAACCGCAGCGGAAGCGTGCTTGTATTCAAGAATGAGACAAGAAATAAAGAAATTGTTGACGGAAAGGAAGTGGGCGTAAAAATATATACGAAAATTCCGACTATGAACCACGTATGCATACACAACAACCGCTTATGGGGGACTAATCCGAACGGTGAATACATATACGCGTCGAAGCAGGGCGACTGCTTCAACTTCAACACATTTCAGGGCCTGGCGAATGACAGCTTTTACGCTGAAATCGGTACAGCGGGCGGCTTTGTCGGTATAGTGAGCTTTCGGGATAATCTGGTCGCGTTTAAGCGCGATTACATTCACCATGTATACGGAGATAAGCCGGCCAATTTCACTATTCCAAAGCAGCTTGAAGGCTGCGGCTGTATTGATATACGCAGCGCGGCGCAGGTGGGTACTACAATGTATTTTCTCGGTTACGACGGCATTTATGCGTATGTCGGGGGTCAGCCGACGCTTATATCGAAGAAGCTTGACAGGAAATACAAAAGCGCGGCTGCTATGACTGACGGACATAAGTATATTATTTCGTGCAAGGGTTATACGCCGGAGGAAAGTGAGCTGCTTGTGCTTGACACTGAACACGGACTATGGCACAGGGAAAGCTATATTGACGCTGTAGGCTCGTTTCGGTGGCATGACAAGCTGTATATTGCGTCAAGTGATACAGTGTATGAATACGGCGCATTATCGTTTAATGACAGCGAGTATAAAAGAGAAGAAGAAAAAGAATATGACTGGGCGTGTGAAAGCGTTATTATTCATGACGACACGTTTGACAACAAGGGTATGACGGAGCTATGGATAAGAGCGAAAATAGACGAGGGCTCTGAGATTAAGGTGCTGACGAGCGAGGACGGAGGCGACTTCCTTACACGGACGGTTTTAAAGCCACAGGGGTTAAAGGTATACCGTATTCCGATACGCTTTATAAACGGCGAGTTTTATCAGTACAGATTGGAGGGGATCGGAAACGCGGTTATTTACAGTATAGAGAGAGTATTATCGTCGGGAGGACGGCAGTACAGAGGTATATAAAAATTAAGAAAGAGAGGAAAAGGATTATGCCAAATTTAACAACACCATTTTTACACTTAGGAGGAAGAGACATAGACAAGGACATGGACGATGTACAGAATTGGTCCATTGCGCTGATTGATGAACTGAAATATATTCTATGCAATCTTGACGCGGGGAACTGCATGGAGGCTGGAAAGGTACAGGCAAAAAATATTGACTGCTCAAAGGCGAGAATACACAACGCGCAGATACAAAGTCTGACCGCCGACAAGCTGACAGCGGGAACAATTGACGCGGAGGAAATTAAGGTGATTAATATTGACGCGGACAATATCAATACGGGCATGCTGAACAGCGGGCTTGTGAATGTGGGGAACAGCGACAGCTACGGAAGTGTTGCGCTTACGGGGGACACGCTTGTTTTTTATGAGAAGGTTAAGGATGAAAGCGGAAAAACGGTAAATGTTCCGCGTATTATGATGGGACGAGACAAGGCGAACAATTATATTTTTACGGTGCAGAACAGGGACGCTACGCAGGGAATATACATGGACAGCGATGGAAATATATACATCACAGGCCATTTTACGGGCGGAAGTATATCGTCGGAAACAACGATAGACGTCAATACTGATGCAAGAATAGGGCGTCGTCTGATATTAAAAGACAAAAACGAAGCCACCGCAGGCTATGAGGAAGCCGGAATTATATCTGTCAGTGAGGGAGTTATGCAAATACTTGCGAATAATAGCAGGAGCATTAATCTTCATACTGACGGCAATGTTAATTTAAATGGTAAGAGTATTATGGCAAATGGTGTAGAAATTGCCACACAAGCGGATATAGATGAAATCAAGGAAGAAATTCGACGATTAAGAAATGAAATTTCTGCATTGGGAAATTAAATAAAATAAATGCCCTCAATTTGAGGGCATTAAGCTATCTTAAGCTATTTATTACAGGTATGATAGTAGAGGTATAATAATTTAATGGTACTAATGTATTATTTTCTGGGTGATGTGGTATATTTTCAAGAAGAGCCATGCCATCTTTACGTGTTCGGTCATAAAATGCTACTGAAGTGAAGTCATAATCATCTAAACCAATACTACTAAGCATTTTTTTTATATTAGACTTTCTGACATATTGTTCGCCGTCAACGGTTTCAACCTCAACCTCCGGCAATGGCGAAAGGTCAGGGTTGACAGTTGGCGCGGTTGTCGGTGCGGGTGTCGGATTCTGGGGAGTATTAACAATAATAGCGTTATCCTCGAAGCCAACCTCGAAGCCACCGACTGCGTCCGCGACATCTCTAAGTTTAAAATAGGTGCTGTCGTTTATGTTATAGCCTTCAACCTGAACGGTCTGACCGTTGACTTTTACAGGAAATGAATTGGGTACAACGATATATTCAGCTAATGCGGTGATGGATAGTGTGGCTGTGGCTCCGATTAGGATACCGAGTGTGATTGATTTAATGTTTTTCATTGTGAAAGACCTCCTTTTTCTAAAACATCCTTAGCGGCAAGAATGCGGTATATGTGAGATAGTATTTCTTCTTGTTCCTCATATGAAAGTTTATCAAGCAAAATATTAATCATATTTTGAGGATTATTTAGGTATTCTTTTACATTAGATTCCATATTATTCTCAATTGGTGTGAATGTGTTTTTAGTAATGATATTATCTTTCATACTATTAGTTTGTGTGGATGTAGAGTTATTTTCGTAATTATCATTTTCCATAATATCCATAAGGCTGATTGGTTTAACAGGAAGCTTATCGGTTGTGCCTATTAAATAATCAGAAGTGACACCGAATAAATTGCATATGGTTTGAATAGTTTCAATGCTTGGTTGCGCTGTTCCTAATTCATAACGTGATACAGAAACGTCTGATAAGTTAAGAGCTTGGGCAAGTTCTTTTTGTGACATTTTTCGTTCTTTACGGAGCTTGCGTAATCTATGAGAAAAAACCTCTTGTGTTTTCATATATATATCACCTCAAATAAAACTATATCACAAATGTTCGGAAAAGTCAAAATAAATTTATAAAAAATACTTGACTTCAAACAAATAAGGTGATATAATCAACTTAACAAGTTGAAAAGAGGTGAAAAATATGAGAATTTTTAATTTTAGCGTTGATGATGAAATTTACAGAAAAGTAAAAATTGACGCAGCAACAGAAGGAAAGACAGTCAAAGACTATCTTACAAATGTGATTTTGTTTTACTTAAAAAGCAAAATCGAAACAAAAAAATAGAATGTTGACACGCTACCAACGAAAACAACATTCTAAACCAAAATCCGAAAGGAAATTGTATATATATTATAACATATCCTTTCGGAAAAATCAATAGTAAAAGAAAGGAAAGTTTTAAATTTATGGAAAATCAATTAATCAACATCACAAACAACAGCGGAGTATTGACGGTAGGAAGCAGAGAGATTGCGGAACATTTTGAGAAAAATCATAGAGATGTAATTAGAACAATAGAAAATCTCTTGAATGATATGGGGTCTGCGCAAAATTGCGCACACCTATTTATTGAAACGACATATCAAAACGAGCAGAATAAACAGTGGTATAAAGAATATTTGATTACCCGTGACGGCTTTTCGCTGCTGGTAATGGGTTTCACAGGCAAAAAGGCTCTTGCATGGAAGTTGAAGTACATAGAAGCGTTTAACAAAATGGAAGCGGCTATAAAACAAGGTGTACCTGTTATTGATGTAAAGGCAAAAGAATTGAAAATAAAAGAGGACAGAGCCACCGCAATGCTTCTAAACGCCCAAAATCGTATGATAAATACGCTTTTATCGAATACTGAGGGTAAGAACCTGTCACAGATTGCGATTGACGTTATGGGAATTAAAGCGGTTGAACAGATTACAGATAAGAATATGAACCAGTACCTACCTGAGTGTGAAAAGCTTTACTCGGCTACAGAAGTAGGAGCAATGCTCGGCGTGTCGGCAATGAAAGTCGGCAAGACTGCCAATAAATACGGTTTGAAAGTAGATAAATACGGTAAAACGGTTATGAGCAAGTCACAGCACAGTTCAAAGGAAGTGCCGCAGTTCTTGTATAATGACAAGGGCGTACAGATTTTGAGCGGTATTTTAGGCAAAGCCGTTAAAACAGCGTAAGGAGGGTATTGTGATGGAATTTCCAAAATCAGAATTTATAAACCGCTGTGAAGCAGAATATAAAGAAGCTCCGACACCTGTTATGCTAAAAATAGCAGAAGCTATATACAATGCATACAATGCAGGTGTTAAGAATGGTATCAAACAGTGTGAGCATATTATGAATACATAAACTAAAAGCACCTGTTGAGGTGCTTTTTAAATGGCGGGCGTTGACTAAATGATAGAATACTGTAATTGAAGTGTAATATAAGGAGTGGTATAATATTTATAGGTTACGACCTTGATAAAGATATATGAGCGGAGGCGGCTCTGTTTCCGGAAAGGAAATATTATGAGTGAATTAACGATAAATCTTATCTTAATTTTGCTTATTGTATGGATAATAAAGAAATAACCGCCCTGCTGCTATAAGGACGGTTATTGGGTAGAAACATATTATTTCTACAAAAAGTAACTTAAAATTATAAAGCAGAAACGGAGTTGTTTACTGCTCTTTCTTTATCTAAATTATACAATAAAAATAATATTTTGTCAAGCACTTACTTTAAAAGTAAGTGCTTTTTGTATACGGTGAAAGGAGAAATGATATGTATATAAACGATGTTTTAAGGACATGTGACGTGTTATGTCCGAACGAGTACAGCGACGAGGAAAAATATATGTGGTGTGACGAGGTATCGGCCATGATTATGAATGAGCATTTAAAGACGTATGACAGAGTCACGCTTGAAGCAGGTGAGGACGGCTCATATTTACTGCCTGAGGGTATTACATTTGAAATGGTCGACAGGGTTATCGACGGCGCGAGGGAGATTGATAAGCGGGACTTTAGGTCCTATGGTATTGAATACTACTATGGAAAGTGCGGAAGGTTTTTATTTCCTGTACGTAACCGCGTAAGAGACAGTATTGATGTTGTGTATCTGAAAAAGCATGAGCCGATACGCAGTGTTATGATAAATAGTACGATAAGATTTAAGCGCAACGGATTTTATATGCCGAATACGAAGCTTATTGAGGGCGACATTATAACGGTAGAGGCTGACGGAAGGAATTTTGACGATATCCCTATCCTTGCAATAGAGGCGATTGACGCAGACAATGGCTTTATTACTGTACCGGACGGCACATTTGACAGCGTATTTTCCGCAGGAGAAACAGAAAAAAATATACAATGTGAAATCAAGCGCATTATTACCGATGAAACGATATGCGGCGCGCCGTATGACAGAATGTATGTCGATTATGTAAACGCGCAGATTTGCTATTATCAGCGTGATTTTGACACATACAACCAGCACATGAATTTATTCAATCAGCGTTTGGAGGCATATCAGGCGTGGCTGCAGCAGAGACGTACGCAGGATAAGGACGGTAAGATGGTAAACTGGATTTAATGAAAGGGTGATGAAATGACGGAGGAAAAAGAAGTAGTAGAGTACAGGGGGAAAATCAATCCTGATTTTATCTCTAAGGCACAGAGAATGTATCAAAAGTACAAGGGTGACAAGGCGGAATTAAACAAGCGAATAGTTGACAACAACAGGTGGTACAAGTCAAATTATGCGCGTATGCTTAATCCGAAAACAAACGAGACGGAGCCGGCAACCGCGTTCATATTCAGCGCGATTGAAAACAAATACGCGGACGCGATAGACAATTTCCCTGTGCCGAATTTACTGGAGCGCGAGCCGTCCGACAGCGGGACGGCTAAAATTTTATCTAAAATTATTCCCGTGCAGCTTGATATGAGCGGATTTAAGCGTGTGTATAAGGACAACTGGCGCAGAAAGCTAAAGCACGGTACGGCGGTATACGGTGTATTCTATAACGAACAGTCACGCGACATTGACATTCGCGCGGTTGACCTTATGAATATTTATTGTGATATGCATGTCAGGGACGTTCAGGACAGTCAATTCCTGTTCATAACAAACGCGGTGGACAACGACATATTAAAAGAAAACTATCCGAATTTCAGGGCGTTATTCCACGGTGACGCGAGTGTGGAAAGCTGCAGCGGCACACATCAGCTTGACGACAGAACGGAAGTAACAGACTGCTATTACAAAAAGGCTGACGGCACGCTGCACATGATTAAATTTGTCGGCGCGACAGTAATTGACGCTACGGAGGACACCGAAGGGTACGAGAGCGGCTTATACGCGCACGGCATGTACCCTGTCATATTCGACGTGCTTTATCCCGAGGAGGACTGTCCTTTCGGATTTGGTATTGTAGACACTATACGAAATCCGCAGCAGTACATAGACAAGCTCGACGGTATTATTATCAAAAATGCGTTACTCTCAGGAAAACAGAGGTATCTTGTCAAGGAAAACGGTAACATAAATGAAAAGGAATTTTGCGACTACAGCAAGGATATTGTGCACGTTACAGGCAGTGTGGATGAAACGAACATAAAACCGATACAGGCGCAGGGATTGTCAAACTACATCATAGAACACAGGCTTGAAAAGATTAACGAGCTTAAAGAAGTTATCGGCAACCGTGACTTTCAGCAGGGCGCGACATCGGGCGGAGTAACGGCGGCAACCGCTATTACAACATTGCAGCAGTCGGGACAGAAGTTATCGCGTTCAGTCATTGACGACAGCTATGACGCGTACAAAGCGTTAGTGCTTATGATGATTGAGCTTATGCGCGAGTTCTACGACGAGGAAAGAATATACCGTATTACAAACGATATAGGAAGTACGGAGTTTGCGCGGTTTGACAATTCCATGCTTATGTCGGATGTGGAAAAGCGAGACGCACTCGGTTTTGTATATGATACGGAGTACAGGCGGACGGAATTTGACATAAGCGTTATTCCGCAAAGGGAAAATCCGTTTACAAAGGAGACTAACAACCAGACTATTTTAAATCTGTGGAACAGCGGATTTTTTCAGCCGCAGAATTTTGATGTAAGCATGATTGCATTGCAGAGCATGAATTTTGACGGTAAGGAAAAGGTGATTGAGCAAATAAAGGAATTACAGGAAAAACAGCAGGATATGCAGATGCGGCAGTCGGCAATACAGCAGGACGGACTTGTTCCTGTGGGACAAGCGGGCGGAGGAAATCAGACAGACGGAGAATTGGTTCCTGTAGGGAAATATGGAGGTTAATTATGGCATCAACACAAAATTACGTAAAACAACCAGATGAACAGACAGTTCAGCAAAATATAAATCAGGATAAATCGTTAACATCATCATTTGCACAGCAGGCGGTTAACGCACTGAAAGCAAACCAGCCGCAGGGCGGACAGACAAACACCATGACACGGAGCGGTTCTGCCGCAAACAATGTCATGACACGGCAGCAGATTCCGGTTATGGACGGCTTATCGGGAGTGCGCAGTATGCTTAATAATTCCGGTATACAGAACGTAGGCTGGAATGACAGCACAAAAAACGTTACAATAGACGGAAAGGACTATCTTACACCGGGTAAAATTTCTGACGACGGTACAGCGTACGCGGACAGGCAGACGATACAGAGCGCGGTAAATCAGTATTACCGGGACAGGGGCAATCCGCTTGTCGGAGCGAGGAACTATGTCGACAGTATGGGACTTAGCAACGCCGCGACGTGGTCGGACGGTCAGCTTATGATTGGCGGTCAGCAGGTGCCGGTGGCGTATGTTGACGAGAACGGCACGGCATATGCGAAGCAAACAGACGTAGACAGCGCAATTGCTAAATACAAGCAAAATTCAGGAATTACAGGCAATCAGGCAGTATATGACAACTGGGACAGCAAGTATGGAGGCAGGATAAACGACGCTCTTGATACAATATTAAACCGCGAGAAATGGAGCTATGATACCGAAAGCGACCCCGCGTATCAGGCATACCACAACGCGTACACGCGAGAGGGAAACAGGGCGTATCAGAACGCGTACGCGCAGATGGCGGCGAATACGGGAGGTTATGGGTCAAGCGCGGGTATGACGGCGGCAGGTCAGCAGATGAACTATTATATGCAGCAGCTTAACGACCGTGTGCCGGAGCTTATGCAAAATTCGTACAACCGATACATGGGCGAGCAGGAATTAAATCGTGCCGCACTTAACAGTTTATTGGGTGTTGCGGACAATGATTACAGCAAGGCGTACCAGGCGAACCGCGACAGCATTAACGATTCTAATACCGCTAATTATTACAGCTATCTGCGTGATACGGCGGCAAGGGATTACAACAGGCAGGTAGAAACCGAGGACAGACAGTGGAGGTATCAGGAGCCGATACTGCAAAATCAGGTAAGACAGAGCAATTATGATACGGACAGATATGAGAGAAATGCGGATTTGGATTTACAGGCGAAGCAGATTAGTAATCAGATGGCGGCAATGCAGAGCGTGCTGTCAAAATACCAGTACAGCGGGAATATTGATATGCCGATAAGCGCGGCTGACGCGGCAATGGCAGGAATACCAAAGAAAGAGGACGGCACATATCCGACTATAAGGGAAATACAAAACGCGTATGCAAATTTACATTATGACGTGTTTGAAAATTACGATTTGCGCACGCTTGCGGCTGAGCTTGCCATGAAGCAGCAGTATTCATAAAATATATTGCAAAATATGACAGGATATGATAAAATGATATACGGAAGAAAAAGGATATATTAAGGGCGGTTTGTCACTCTCTTTTAAGGGGGTGGTGTCATGGATTTGATTGAGCTTGTTATGAATTTACTTATAATAGTGGCGCTTATCCGATTAGTAAATGACATAAAAAAATAGCCGCCCCATCTCGTCAAAGAATCGCGGCTATTTAACCAAGATTTAAGGACAGACCGCCTTTAAAGCGGATATCCTTTTTCTTCTTTTATTATATCGTAAATATGAGTATTTGTCAAGCGCATCATTTTTAATGATGTGTTTTTTGTATGTAAAAATATACGGAGGGAAAGGTTATGGCGTGGAGCAAAAGCTTAAATAATAAATTTGCAAAGATACAGCCCAAAGAAGAAGAAAAGAAGAAGGACAGCGGCTTTTATGACGATTACAAGGCCAGAAGCGGCAGTAATACAAGCAGTGTGAGCTTTACTCCGTCCGTAAAGGCGAAAACGGGCGGAAAGACGGAGAAAAGCGCACCGTCAAAGGAGTCGGGAGAAAGTACAGGCGGCAGTAAAAAGACCGCACCTACTACCGTTTTTGGTAATGATACAAAGTATTTCAGCGGATTTCAGTCGTATCAGGACAGGAAAAAGACAGGCAATGTTTTTACTCCGTCAACTGTGCTGGGACGACATAATAGCGGTTTTAACTTGGATACAACTTTAAATATGAAATCTACTTTTCAAAAACGAGATGTTAAGATGGATGGATTGTCTGATGATTTGAATTCTATGTTAAACAGTGTTGTTAATCAATATAAAAATATTAGTAAGACAAAAAAGGGAGCAGAATACAACAAAGCAGTTGAAAATCTTATAAGCAGTAACAGGGATGTTTTGTCTGAATACTCAAGCCGAACGGGGCGCGCGGCTAATCTGCCCGATATTATATATCAGTTTGAGGAGCAGAAGAAAAAAGACTGGCAGAATAAGCTTAATGCAGGGTATCAAAAACGGATAGACAATTACTATAATACAGTTAATGCGGATGATTTTGAAAGGTATACGACGGGTAATGTGAACAGGCTTGAAATGGCAAGGACACCGGATTTGAAGAAAGCCAATAAGATTGAGCAAAAGCTGTCAAATTTGAAATTAATTCCTTATAGTGTTCTTAATGAGGAAAGCGGTATGCCGACATATTATACGGCGTCCGGTGAGGCACGGTCTGTTGTAACAGGTGATTATGGCAATCCAAAGCAAATATATAACCCGGGACAGGTAAATTCCGATGATGTAAAGCTGCTTTATATGACAGATGATGAAAAACAAATATACAAATATTATTTTAATAAATATGGCCGGGAAAGCGCTGACAAATTTCTTAAAGATATAGAGAATATTATTGATGAAAGAGCCATGACGGGCTTTTACGAAAGACAGCGTCAGGAGGCGGCAAATAATAAAATTGCAGGAGTGGGAAGTGATATTATTGCCGCTTTACGCTCAGGCGGCGCAATAATTGATACAGGAAAACAGGCCTTTAAACAATGGAATTCTACTCCGAGCGAGTATGTTCCATATAATCCATATTCTGACGCGTCTGCGCCTGTACACGCACAGAGAGCGGCGCGTGAAGGAATAACACAGGATATGTCCGGATTTGGTAAAGCGGCAACAAATTTGGGGCTGAGTATAGGCGAGAATGCCGCACGGCTTCCTTTTGGCGCGGCAGGACTGCCGATTATGGGAGCAAGTGTAGCGGGACAGACGGCAGTCGATAGGGGATTAAATGGAGAAACAAATGCGGGAAAGGCATTCGCGACGGGTACGGCGTATGGCGCGATAGAAATTGCTACGGAAAAGCTTCCGCTTGATAATATTTTAAAGGTTATGAAAGCTCCGCCGTCTGCAATGAAAGAAGCAGTCATAACTCTGCTTAAAAATGCGGGAATAGAAGCAGGGGAAGAAGCAATTTCAAATGTTGCGGACAATGTGGCAGACCAAATCATAAACGGTGACACGTCAGAATATGCGCGGTATGTAAAGCGGCTGAAGGAGCAGGGATATTCAGAAGACAAGGCGGCAGCTACAGCATTTGCAAATATGTATTTGCTTGATACGCTTACATCAGCAGGACAAGGCGCATTGTCGGGATTTATAATGAATACAGGCTCAATGGCGGCGGGAGCGGCGATTGACGCGTACAGCGATACGGTGAATACAGGGCGCGAGTTCAGGAATATGGGCGAGGTGCAGAGCGTTATTGACACAGGAATGGATAGCGACAATAACACCTCCGCCTACAAATATGCAAACAGGTTACAGCAGAAGCAGAAGAGGGGCGCGGATTTAAGCGACTGGAACGTGGGACGGCAGTATCAGAAAAATGTTAGGGCGGTAGACGCGGAAAACCGTCTTGCGGAAACTTACGAGGGCGTTACTAATGTACCTGTAAATATGCATGACATATTGTATACTCCGCAGGGACGGGAAATCAACGGACGGTACGTGACGGAAAATGACAGATATTCTCCGATAGAATATGATAAAAACGGCACTCCTTATGTCAGGATAGATGAAAATATTTTAGACGGAGTTCCGAAAAAGGATTGGGGTAAGACGGTAAGAAATGTTTTGCGTGATAAATTTTCGGGCGGTATAGATTACAATGGAGAAAATATCGCAGTAAGCGGGAAATCCAGACGTGAATTTACAATGTCTAAATATACTAAAAATTTATTTGATGATTATAAAGCAGATAAATTTCGTATGTCTAATAATCTTGATGAAATTATTAATGCTCAGTCTAATATTCAAAATGAGAAACCGATGCATGTGAGGAAAGATGATATTGTAGGATTTGATAGAGGTAATACAGTTATTAAAGTGGGTAAACATGAATTTACAGGAGATATTTTATTAGCAAACAAAGGAGACGGAACAAGACAGTTTTACGATATAATTAATTTACAGCCAACAAAAATACAGCATTCCTCCCAAGAGGGCCGCATAAATAATGTGAACACCTCAGATACGGATGGCAATGCTGTATCTTCTAATAACATTATATCCGAAAACGGCAAAAATGTCAATGGGAAAGTTGATATATCGTTAAACGGCGACACGTCAATACCTGAGACACTGAGCCATGAATACGCGCACGTTATGAGAAGGCTTGCTCCGGAGCAGTTTAAGACGTACGAGGACTATGTTAATTCTGTTGTTAGATTAAATGATATGATACCGTATGACAGCAGCGCGCAGAGCGAGGAAACGGCGGCCATAGCAGCGGAGAAGCTAAAGCCTACGGCGGAGCAGATTCAGAAGGTTATAAACGGCGACTATACCATAGCCGACAAGGCGATTGACGCAATAGACAGAGTAAGCGCAAAATTAAAGGACAGGTTTGGCAAGACTCAATCCCTGCGCTTCGGCGGTGAAATGACAAACGAGCAGTTATATACAGCGCGTAAGCTATGGGAGGATGTTATAAAAGCTGCGGCGGAAAATAAGGGAATAACTGCGAATACAAACGGTACGGGCGGAACAACGGAAACAAAGTATTCGATAGTCGATATAAAGGGCAAGAATGGTGATTACGGAAAAGGTACTTTGTTAGATACAAATTTATTTGATGGTATAAAACCGAGATATTGGAACAAGACGCTGTCAAAATTTGTTTATGATAATCTTGCCGGAAAAACCATGACCGTGCATGACGATAGCGGCAGTGGTGAAACAATTTCGTTTGCAAAAGAAAATGAACGCGTTACCAAAGACGGTGCAAAAAATTCTCACAAGGTTATTGATAAGCTGGCAAGAGCAAAAGGTAATGCTAATACGCTTGGTATTGTTCATATTGATGAATTATTGCAGACTGCAAATGATTATGGAAATGCGGATACAAACAATCATCAGTGGCTTGATAAAAATGGATGGGAATATAAAAAAGCATATATGCAGGATAAAAACGGTAGAATATATGAAACGACATTGAATATAGCAAAAGCACGCGATGGCAGAAATATATTATATGCACTGTCAAATACAAAACAGATAGACGAGGGCGTTGTGCCCTCAGCTCATAATAATGAGAGGGGCTCGCACACTAACCGTCTATCTGTTAAAGATAGTATATCCGATTCTGACAGAAATGTCAAGTATTCATTAAAGGAGAATGCGGACGGTACGCCTTATGTAGAAATTGATAATGATGTGCTTGACGGAGTACCGAGAAATCAGTGGAGTAAGGCGGTTTCAAAATGGCTTAATCAGAATATTCAGGGCAGAGAATTTACGGCGCAATCGGACGGTGATGTGATAAAAGCTACGAGAAAATTGACGAATGAATATTCAGGCGGTAAGCATACTCAGAATATAGTTGATACTTCTAAATATGACGCAAAAATGAATTTGGCCGGAAATATTGATGAAGTTATAAAAATATCTCAAAAGACAGGTTCTGCAAAAGATAAAAAAAATTTAGATGGAACACTAAAGCACGGTAATTTCGCAAAAAACGGCTGGGATTATCGTAATTTTACATTTGAATATAATGGTAGAAAATACACAGCAGATGTAAATGTAGCAAAAAATGAAAGAGGACATGCGGCATATGATGTTACAAATATAAAAGAGGTTGAATCATTGTCTTACGGGCAAACACAAGAAAGTGCAGTACCCCGTATCACCAACGATTCAACCTCTAATAACAGTATATCTGATTCCGACGGAACTGTCAAGTATTCATTGAAAGAGAATGCAGGTAATAGTTTTATTGATGAACGTACCTTTGATGAGGTGGGTGACAGAAAGGTCAAGGCGTTTCAATTTGACAATCCCGAAGTGAAGCCTTATTATAAAATGATTGCTAATGAGCTTTTGAGAGATTTGTCTGACACAGTAAAGGGTCAGAAAATTTACATACAAGAGCATAAAAATGGAGGCATAGAAGGAATTACAGGTCAAAAGCGTACAACGAGTGAGAACATAGCCAGAATAAAGGACAATACTGGTGCGTCATATGATGATATAAAGGATGCGCTTACTCGTATTATAAACGATAACGGACAAGAAAATATTGCGCTTGCAAAACGTGTGGAGCTTGTTATAGATGATATGCTTACGGACGGTTACAATGATTTTGAAGGTAATACAATACCTTCAAATGATGACTATATTTTACTTAAAGATAACTTGCGCGGTGAGGAAGATGTCTACGATACAGACGAGTCAGTATTTTTTGATGATGACACAGAAGATATTCCTCATATAAGAAATACGACGCTTGATAATTCTCCAAAAGATACGCTCAGTCAGCTATATGAAAACAGTATGCAGAAGGACGCATATACTGATGAATTTAAATCCGAAGCGGAGAGAAGAAAGCCTGAATTTATGTATGAGGGTATTACCAACAAGGAAACATACGAAACGGCACAGGCAGATATTGAAAGCCGCGGCGACAGTAAAGTATTATCAGAATTATCAATGAAAAACGGCGGCTGGACCGCTGATGATACAGCGAAATCACTCGCTCTTATGGCGCAGTACCAAACAGAGGGCAACAATGAAAAAGCCGTTGACGTTGCGAGTATGCTCCGTGAGAAAATGACTCGGGCAGGTCAGGCGATACAGGCATTGAAGATTGTCAATAAGCTTACCCCGGAAGGCAAATTAATAGAATTTTCACGAAACGCTGATGATATGATTGAAAAGCAGATAAAGCGTAAGGGTAAGGATACACAGCGTCAGATACGGCAGGAGCTTGAAGAAGCACGAGAAAAAGACGCACAACGTAAATGGTATCACGAAAGCCGGGAAGGAGAGAAAGGCGAAATAAACCCGAAGGATATTATAGAGAAAATGCCTGATATTCCTAATAAAGAATTTGCAAATTCACAGAGCCGCGTAACGGAAGAAAAGAGTTTCACTGACGAGGTGCTTGACCGTTATGGAATTGAGCATTTATCCTCCGATGATTTGGATTTTGCCGCTGAAACTCTTAACACAATAGACGGTCTTGACAGCAAGGAACAGCTTATAGACCTTATTATGGAGCAGAGCAAGCGCAGAAAAACAGCAACGGGAAAATCAGTGCGTAAAGCTTTGCGGGGACAAGATATTGAAATTTTAAAAGATATTGCCGTTCAGCAGGTATTCGGTGTGATTGCAGATAAGACACCATCAACGACGGCGCAAAAGATTTCTACATTTCAAGCTATGGCGCAATTATTAAACGCGCGTACTATGGCAAGAAATATTTTGTCCAATACGGCATTTGACGCGGTTGACACTATATCAACAGACATAGGCTCATTGGTTGACGCGGTTATGGGAGCATTTACAGGAAAGCGTACTGTAGGTCTGGACCGAGGATACGGAGAAAGAGGCAGATTTAGAGCGGGTATTGACCGCGCGAAACAGTCATACATAGACATTGCTCTTGCAGTAAATCACGAAGCAGGCGGCGGGAAATACGGTATTCCGACTGCACGGCGCACCTTCAAGGGGAGAATAGGCGGAAAGTTTGAACGCGCTATGTCATACGGACTGACGGTTACGGACGAGTTTCAAAAGGGCGCAATTTCTTACAGTGAACAAAAGGCTAAGGAACGTCTGAAAAAGTCAGGTTTTAATCAGGCGGAAGCAGAGCTTATAACACAGCAGACAGAGAAATACAGAACTTTTCAGGACGATACGAGGCTTTCTTGGTTGTTGAATGGATTAAAGCAAACTATGAATATTATAGGAGTGGGCGATAAAGAGTATGTTCAAATACGAGGTAAGCAAATTCCTATACATGAATTTGGACTGGGTGATATTGTTCAGAAGTATACAACTGTACCGGGTAATCTTATTTCGCGCAGTGTTGAGTATTCGCCGCTCGGATATTGCAAGGCTTTATGGACGATGGGAAAGGCGGCGTATAACAAGACGCGTGGAGTAAATATGTCGGCACAGACGCAAAGGAACATTGCCCTGTCTCTTGCAAGACCTATGACTGGTACCGGACTTATAGCATTATTCTATATGCTCGCAAATGCGGGAGTATTTACAGGCGAACGTGAGGACGAGGACAAAAAATTAAAGGATATGCGCTCAGCTGAGGGAGTGCAAAGCACACAACTCAACTTATCGGCTCTCGGCAGATTTATAAAAAACGGAGGAAAGGACAGCGGAGGACTGCAAGACGGTGATGTTCTTACAACAATAGGATTTCTTGAACCACTTAATACTCTTATGGCTATGGGTTCGGCAATTAATGAGGCCGAAGGCGGAATAAGCAATGTAAAGAACTGGGCGAGCGTTGCAGGCAGCAAAACATTTGACCAGATACTTGATATGTCTACAATGTCAACAATGAGAAATGTGTTTACTGCAATATCAAATGACGGCGGCTTTCCGGAGGTTGCCCTTGCTGTAGGTACAAGCGGAGCGACAGGATTTATTCCGTCTGTGGCAAGGCAGGCAGCGAGTTTTACGGATAATTCCGCACGTTATCCCTACATGGAGGAAACACGTAAAAAGAGTGCGGAGGAACAGGTAAAAGCAAGTCTGCCGTTTGCGAGAAATACTGTTGCAGCTAAAATTACTCCGTTTGGCGTGAACAAAACAAATACAAGCGGTAACAAGGCAATGGATTTTTTCAATAATTTCTTAAACCCCGGATATTCAAACGTATATCAGAGTACGGATATATCAGAGGAATTATACAGACTGGCAGAGCAAAGCACAGATGTGTTGCCGCATACACCGTCAACATCATTTAAGTATGACGGAGAACAGTTTAAGCCGAGAGGAAAGGAATATGAAAGGTACAGCCGTCTTGTCGGTACGATTACGGCACAGAAAATGCGCGGTATTATAAATTCTGACGGGTACGGGAATATGAGTGACGACTACAGGATTGCCGCTCTGTCCGAGGCGGCAAGCGAAGGCGAGAAGGAGGCTAAAGCGCAGTTTGCGGAGGGAAAAGAAGCGGCAAAATCTGCATCGGTGTTTAAAATGACACAGCCGCGCGTATTGACAGAGAAGAAAGCGCAAATGCAGGAGAAGCAGAAGCAGACAGAACGAGTGACAGAACAGATACAGAAAGTCGCTGAAAGATTGGCGGCGGCCGTGCCTGACAAGGCGGAAGGGTACAGCGCGAAGTCATTGCAGGAGTTCGATATAAAAAGCGTAAATATTGACGGTAAGAGTTACGACATAGACGGCGATATGCTGACAAAGGTTACGGAAGCCGCAACTGACGAGCATTACTCAAATGTTGAAAAGCTGCTCAATAATGAAGCCAATATTGAGGACGTTATCGGTTATACATCTAAAGGCAAGGCAAGCACTGCCGAACAGGCGGACGGCACAAAGGTGAAGCTTACGGGCAAGATGTACAACGAGGACGGCACACCGAGATTTGACGAGCTGGCAATTGCGAAAATAATACGCAAGTCCAAGGAAAAAGCAAAGTCAAACGCTATAGAAAAATATCGAAGTGAAATAACCGGCTCTGACGCGCCGCCGGCTGAAGAAAAAAGCGTAAAGGTTTCACAAGGCAGCAGCAGGAGGTTTACAAGCGCAAAGGCTTCGGGGAAAAAATCCTCTGGAGGGGGCAGAAAGCGTTCGTCGGGTAAAAGCAGCAGCGGCAACGTCAGATTTACAAGTGCAAGGGCTTTATTATCAGGCAGAGATACAGCGAGAACAAGCCGTACAAGCTCTGCGGCGCTGCCTAATATTATGAATACGAACCTTTTGCGTATGGCGGCAAGTCCGTATATAAAAAATAACAAAGTTTCAAACGCGGTTAAGCCGCTTGAAAATCCATTATTTATGTAGTTATAAAGCACCCGTAAGGGTGCTTTTAATATGGAAGGAGTGATTTTATGAAAACAGCAATTATCAAAAGCAACGGCGTAAGAGACGGCACGGAGGAGCGCGTCACGCATAACTGGGCGGCAGAGTATGCCGAGCGGTTAGTAGAAAAGGAGGCGAGTGAGAGAAAAAAAGCGGACGATAAGTTGAGTGAAAAAATTGATAATCACGCGAATGAGCGGGCGACAGGAACAAAGTACAGTCATGTCAGGCTGTCCGACAGCGTAAGCAGTACTTTGGGTACAGGCAGCGCAGCGGCCGCCACGCCGTATGCTGTAAAGCAGGCGTACGACAAGGGCGTTGCAGGTGTGAACGCGGCGGCGGGGGTGCAGGTTAATCTTAACGCGGAGATTGCGGACAGACAGACCGCGGACACTGTATTGCAGGGTAAGATTGACGATGAAGCGGCGGACAGACAGTCGGCAGACGCAGAGGCGCAACGGCGTATTACTCTGGAGGAAGGAATACGTGAAAGCAGTGATGCGGCTTTAAGAGCACAGATTATTGATTTATATAGCTTATCGCATATGCACAATAATTTGGATATTTTAGACAGCATAACAAGCGAGCGCATTAAGGAGTGGGACAGTAATGTTGATTTTGCAGAGTATAAGGAATACATGAGGCTGACAATCTTTGGGATAGTGAACGAGCTGAAACGGTTATATACTGCTATTGGAGTAAATCATTACGACGGAGGACTGTTCGGTATGACATATGACGACGCCGCGCTTGACGGAGGCAATTTTAGCGAAGCGGTAAGCGGAATTGTTGACTGCGGCGGATTTGAGCCGATAGGTGTGTAGAGAGGAGTAAATATGGCGAATAAAATACAGGTAAAAAGAGGAAGAAAGGCGGATATGCCCCAGCTTTCGGCCGGCGAGCTGGGCTTTGCTGTGGATACCAATGAGGTGTTTATCGGAAACGGCGAGGGAAATATGAATATTCCGCTGGGGGCTAAGGGAGAAAAAGGCGACAAGGGCGATAAAGGAGATAAGGGAGATAAAGGGGATATTGTGGAGATTGAGCCTATTATGGTGTCAAATACACTGGATGTAATTTCGGCGACTGGCTATGCGCGACTTGATGATACAGAAACTGACAGAAATATATCAGGAATATTGTATGATGTAATGACAACTTGGGGTAAGGCAGTGCACGGCAAAAATCACGGCACATTTGAACTTAACAGTGGCAGTACGGTGGTTCTTTCAATAAGATTATATGTAGAAAACGGGGTTATATATTGGGATGAATATTATGACGATTACAGCAGCGATTTAATATGTCTTGGTGAGGAAACTGCGCAGGGACATCACGGAGATAGTGTCATTTCATTTGACTATGAAAATGACAATCCGGTAGCAACACAGGAAATGTCACTTAGAGAGGCGGTTATTGATTTGTTGACAAGAGCAATATTAAAAAGATGATAAAGAGTTGAAAAATTATGAAAAAAGGCATATATCCAATGGAAAGTAAAGATAAGGGGGGATAATATGACAAATATAAAAATCAACAATATGGCAAATATTGACTGTAAGTCAGGAGAAATATATTGTCTTTGTAAAGTGGGAGAGCCGGTATCGGCTTTTTTTAATATCGCTAATATAGGCGAGGGAGAATTGTCAGTAAGCATGACGGAGGATTTTAATAATTATATTATACTGCCGAAGGATACGTATTTTAACGGTATTTACGGAAGAATAATTTATCTGCGCGGCGATGGTGATACAAACGTCAATGTTGCAACGTCAAGGAGGGAGGTATAATGGGCTTTGGAAATTTTACTGCCGGTCTTGCTGAAAAGCTGGAGCTGCTGCGTCAGGCGTTAGAAAAGAAGGTTGATAAGGCTGACGGAATGGGATTATCCGAGAGCAATTATACTAATGCGGAGAAGGACAAGCTCACGGGGATTGAAGAAAATGCAAACAATTATATTCATCCGGTGTCTCCGGGCAGTAAGCATATCCCCGTAGGAGGCAGTGACGGACAAATACTCGTATATAGCAATGACGGAGCCGCACGGTGGGGAGAGGATAAGGATACCACATATGAGGAGGCTACAAATGTAATGTCAGGGCTTATGTCAGCAAAGGATAAAGCAAAATTAGAAGGCATAGAGGATGGAGCAAATAAGTATA
This sequence comes from uncultured Clostridia bacterium, assembly GCA_910585795.1. Taxonomy (GTDB): domain Bacteria; phylum Bacillota; class Clostridia; order UBA1381; family UBA1381; genus Hominilimicola. The sequence goes on from CAJUFV010000270.1 coordinate 26,214, forward strand.
TTCATCCATTAAATCACAATGCGGAAATGATTGTTCAGGACAGTGAACATCGTTTTGTTACAGATACGGAAAAATCAATATGGAGCAGTAAGCTGTCAGGCGGTGACATAATTGACGGCGGTACATTTTAAGGAGGGATAACATGGCAAATAAAATACAAGTAAAACGTGGATTAAAAGAGGATTTACCCCAGCTTTCAGTGGGTGAGTTCGGGTTTTGCACTGATACCGATGAGGTATTTATCGGCAACGGTGAGGAGAATGTTAATATTCAGGTCAATAAAAATATAAATGATGAAACACCGGCATTTACACAGGCATCATCACGGACAAATATTGTGTCAGGCGAAAAGCTGTCCGTACTGTTCGGCAAAATCAAGAAGTGGTTCAGTGATTTAAAAACAGTGGCATTTACGGGAAGCTATGATGACCTTACAAACAAGCCGGTGATTTCGCCGGCGGTTACGGTAGACAGCGTATTATCGGCGACAAGTGAAAATCCGGTGCAGAATAAGGCGGTAAACGCGGCAGTTCAGGAATTGGAAAATAAAAAAATAATACAAGGAGGCTCCGGCTGTTCTGTTAACGGAAAGAGCGTGATTATTGCTTGTGATAAAGCCGGTATTACCGGAAGCAGTAATATCATTGCCGCATCAGGGGCGTCGTATGATACAAACGATATAATAAACGGTACTAACTGCGCGGTGATAGGCTCAGGGGAGTTTTCGATAACGAACGGCGGTTTTTCTGTTGTATTAGGTGGATATAACAGTAATGTGGACGGAATCAGAGCTGCCACATTGGGAGGATATAATCTTAAAGCAAAGTCGTATAACGCAGTATGCGGAAAGAGTAATAAAGAGCTTCAGGCTTCAGATTATAATGCAAAAAGCGGAGATTTGTTCGCAGTGGGCAATGGTACATTAGGAGAAACTTCTAACGCATTCAGAGTGGCGGCGGACGGAAACTGTTATGCGGGAGTTGCCTTTAACGGCACAGGAGCAGATTACAACGAAGCGCGTGAATGGTCGGACGGTAATGCGGATAATGAGGACAGATGCGGATATATGGCAGCGTTTGAGGGAGCAAAAATCAGACTGGCACAGCCCGGGGACAATCTGCGTAAGGTGGGAATTATTACAGGTAATTCCTGTATCACCGGTAACAATTTCGCTGATTTCTGGCACGGAAAGTATAAGCGCGATATATACGGCAGATATGAAACAAAGCCGGTACATAATGAAGCGGAATATGATGAGGATGGAAAGCTGATTAAGGAAGAATTTAACGGCTTTACGTATGTATTGTCAGACGATTATGATATGGAGCTTGAGGATGAATACATTCCGCGTCTTGAGCGCTCGGAATATGACCTTATGGCAACACATGGAGAGGTTGTTGTGCGTGATGACGGTACGTGTGAAGAGAATGGTTATTGTATACCGGGCGTAGATGGAACAGCAACGCATGACAATGAAGAAATCGGCTTTTATGTGATGGAGCGAGTGGACGCAAATCATGTAAGGGTATTTGTGAGATAAGGAGAGGATAACATGGATAAATTATTTAACAGTATAAGCATATTTACGGGAGTTATAGGCGGTGTTTTTGCCGCATTGTTCGGAACATGGGACAAGATATTCTATGCACTCATTATACTTATGATATTGGATTATATTCTTGGTATCATTAAGGCAATATACACTAAAACATTGTCGAGCGAAATAGGCTTTAAGGGTCTTTTAAAGAAGATTACAATGCTGATAATAGTTGCTCTTGCGAATGTTATAGAAACGCTTACAGGCGGAAATACGGCAATACGTGAGATAGTGATAATGTTTTACATAGCAAATGAGGGAATAAGCATATTGGAAAATTCAGCGGTTATTTATCCGAAAATGCCTGAGGGACTGAAAAATATATTATTGCAGCTTAGGAGTGATGATAATGCGGATAAATAAAAAGCAAATTGCGTGTAACTGCTCAGATAGGACAGGCAGTATTAAATACATAGTCATTCATGATACAGGTAATACAGGTAAGGGCGCGGACGCTGAAAGTCATTATAGGTATTTTAACGGCGGCGACAGGGGAAGCAGCGCGGATTTTTTTGTGGATGATACTAAAATTTTGCAGGTCAATGATTATACAAGCTATTATACATGGCATTGCGGCGACGGTCACGGAAGGTATGGTATTACAAATAATAACAGTATAGGCATAGAAATATGTATTAATAGTGACGGAGATTACAGTAAGGCTTTTGAAAATGCGGTAGCATTAACGAAGCGTCTGATGGCGGAACTCGGTATTGATATTAACCATGTTGTGCGTCACTATGACACGAGCCGTAAGAATTGTCCGCAGAGTATGAGTGGAAACGATTGGACACAATGGAGAGAATTTAAAAGACAATTAACGGAAATGGAGGGATTAACAATGGGACAGTATGAGGAATTAAAACGAGAGATACAGGCGGTCAAGCCTATGGTATATGATTACATGGATGATAATATGCCGTCATGGGCGAAACCGACAATACAAAAGCTAATGGACAAGGGCATATTACAGGGAGACGATAAGGGAAGGCTCGGTCTTACTATGGACGCAATACGTATCTTTGTGGCTAATGACAGAGCAGGATTATATGATTGATTCGGGCGGCTTTTTTTGTTTTATTGATACAGACGAACGAATTTATCTTTACATTTTTTGCATTGCATGTTATAATTAATAAAAATGTATAGTATATTTATTTGACTATATTTCTGACTATCAGAGAGTGATTTTTTATGCCTTTTAATGGTGAGTTTTCATGGATGATGATGTGCTGAAAAACCGCCTGTATACTGTGTTTTGATTGAGATAGAGCTAAGTGAGGATATATTGCTCAGGATAACTTTTAATCAAGTTGTCCGGGGTTCGAATCTCCGATGGCTCACCAGTGGAAAAGTCTTGAAAACGTAGTTGTTATGCGGTTTTCAAGACTTTTTCTTTTTGCCTGATTTTTGCATTTGTCCTTTACTTGTCCTTTATCATATCTTACGCTAACTTGAAGTTACTTGCCACAGCTTCGCTTGCCTTTGCCTGTGCTTTGGCAAACGAATGAGCATAGATATTTAATGTAGTTGTTGCGTCACTGTGTCCTAAACACGCCTGAACGGTTTTCACGCTTGCGCCTGATTCAATTAGAAGTGAAGCGTTTAGATGTCTGAATGAATGCGGAACGACATATTTTAGATTTTCCTGTTTGCAAAATTTATGTAACCACTCATTCGGTGCTAACGGTGAAATTACGCTGCCGTCTGCTCGTTTAAAAACAAAATCGTTTTCATTCCATTTTGTACCCAAGCGTATTTTTTCGTTTTCATAGAAATCTTTTAGCCGTTGTAAATATCCAAATATTTCATCAGCCAATTTCAAACTTCGGTTTGAAGTCGCCGATTTTGGTGTATCAACAATCGCGCCTTTGTTGGTTATGTGATATAACGCTTTGTTGACGGTGATAATATGATTTTCAAAATCAACATCACTCCAAGTTAGTCCGCACATTTCTCCGCGCCGAAAACCACTGTAAATCGCGAGTATGAAATAACACTGATACAGTATCGGCGCTTTTTCAATTAGTCTGTTGATAAAAGTCTGCGCTTCCTCTAAGGTGTATATTTCACGCTCGCTTTTCTTGATTTTTGGAATATTTGCCTTACGGCACGGATTATTTGACAGCATATCAAGTTTTATCGCATAATTCAGTATTGACGATACAAATGATACGTAGTCTTTTACCGATTTTGCACATAACGGCTTGTGATTTTTATTGCCGTCAAGAAGTGATTGAATTAAACCCTGAATTGTCCGTCTGTTGATTTTATCAATCCGCAGATGTCCGATTTCCTCATTTAGCCTGTCAAGTTTTCGATACATTGTATCAATCGTTGTCAGCTTCATATTTTTTTCAGCATATTCCTTTTTCCAACGCTCCATAAATTCGGAGAATTTGACCGTTGAAGCCATATACCCGTTCATACAAGCGTCCTCAAACATTACTGCTTGTCGGTTCAGTTCCTTTTCAATTTGTTTCGCTGTCATATTGGCAGTCGGTTTCCACGATTTTGTGCGGATAACCTGTTTTCCGTTTGTGTCATAGCCACAGCTTACCCTAATTTGATAGCTGTCGCCTCGTTGTCTAATGGTTGCCACTATATAAATCTCCTTTCAATATTTATCTGTGACATACCCTCTGTATCATCATTATAACGCCGATACGGAGGGTAGTCAACATAATTTTTTTATCTTTCTATATATCTGTCCCGTTTTTTGGACTTTTGTATAAAGTTTTCCCACATATCGCGGAGCTTGAATTTGTCGATAAATTCAAATAATTTATCCACTAATTTCTGTAATCGTTTTATCTCTTGTTCAAGACTTGAAATTTTAAGTCTGCCGCGCAGGCTTTTTAATTCAGACAATTCGCTGTTTTGTTCTGATATGGTTTCTTTCAAATCCTCGTTTTCATTTTCCAAAAGCTTCACCTTTGCTTTTAAGAAGCTGTTATCTTGTCTGTTTGAATAATACTTTTTAGACGTATTTTGAAGTATATCGAAATCCTCGCTCTTGATTTTCACCTTATCGGAAAACATTACCTTTTCAACAGGAATTTTATCAATATCCTTAATTTTGACTTCCTTATTCGATAGCTTTTCAAGCTCTGATTGCTTATCGGTTATTTTATCATCAAGGTTGGATAGCTGTTTTGTCTTTTCGCTTAATTGTTCCTCAATTTCTGCGACTTCCTCCATTCGTTTTTGGAGCTTGTATTCCTCCACAGATAAATTACTGCGTTTTATGCCTTTATTCTCACGTTCAAGTCCGTGTTCTGCCATACATTCAGCAAGCCGTTCTTTTTCGCTGTCAATCCACAGCTTAGCGCAGGTGTTCAGCTTGCCTTCGCTCTTAAAACCCTGCTGTTCCAATGCCTTTGACAAGGAATTTCTTGTTGATAGCCCCCTTTTGCTTTCGGTTGCAACAGGGATAAAATCAATATGTAAATGCGGCGTTGCTTCGTCCATATGGATAACGGCGTTGAAAATGTGTATATGAGGATTATTTGCTTGCAGCTTCTCATAAAATTCTTGCAGAATTTTAGCGGCTTGTTCGCCGTCCTTCGTGCCTACTGCCGTGTCTTTCATATCGCCTATTTGAAAGATAACCTCATAAAACAGCTTTTCCTGCTTGGACAATCGTATATGTTCGTAATAATCGGGAATACATCTGTCCTTGCGCTTTTGCTTAGAGTTGTATTCATATAATGGCTTGTCGAATAATTCGTGATATGCTTCGTGAATATCTTGTTTGCATAAAATGATGTTATCCTTTGTGCGGTCTTGGTTTACATTGGCGGCGTAAAATTCGCGGTTGTTATGCCGCAGACTTCCCTTGCCGATAATTCCGCTAACGCTCTTTTGTGTACTCATTGTGTCACCTCCTATGATATATTTTCTGCGCCCTATGGCGCAGCAGCCTTTGTTACTTTGCCGAAAGTAACGCAAAGATGCTTTTGTCATAATTCCTGCGGACTTACAACAAAACCTTGCGCTCTTGCAGAGGGCTTTTCGATAATACTCTCGTATTATCGAGGTACTGCTTTGCAGTACCGTAATGTGCCGGCGCACATTACCCACACACCGTTACACGCTTTTACACGCGGCTTCAAAAAGCGGCGTGTAGGCGTGTAAATCGCATAAATACTATGCTTTCGGTGTGTAGAACGCGTGTTTTACACGCGTTCAATAATGTTCGGTATATATTTCACATATATACCGCGAAATCCTCGCACTCTCCGTCCGTTATTGCTCGGAATATTGCAAGTATATTTAATGCTATACTTGCCTTGATTGCTCTTTATCCAATTCACGAAAGTTTCACGTTTGAGAATTGAAAGAGCGTTTGCGTTGCACCAACTGCAATATGCTTCATATAGGTCTGTGCAAGAGGTCTGATATTCACCTCCGAATACGACTGCGCTGTCATCTTGCAGAAATTCAATCACATTGCAATTATCCGACATCATATCGGCTACATTCCGTTTTGACTTTTCGGATATTGAAAAACAGTAGTTATTACTGATTAACCGTTGAAGTCCGGCAAACATCCAACTGAAAATTTTATCCTTTTCAGCTACCATTTTATCGGCTATAAAACGGTCAACCATTCTGTCCTTTGGAATCGGCTTGGTAGTTAGAATAATAAGTCTGCGGCTGAAACCGTCCGTCCTGTCATACAAGGCTTTCGGTGAGCCGTTACCGAAGCATAGAAACCGCGCACACAATTCCGCTTGAAATGATTGCTGTCCTTTAATCTCTATATCAACAGGTGTTTCTGCTGTGATAAGGTTTTTAATATACCCTGTTGAAGTTAAGGCTTCAAGCTGCATATCATCATCAATCATCAACAGCTTATTCTGTAAATTCGCTCTTGCAAATCTGTCGGCTTCAATGCGGTGCAGCTTGCTCTCAATCATACTGCCACCGAAGATGTGTTTCATCACAACGCCTATTCTTGACTTGCCCTCGCCGCCGTTACCGATTATGAACAGCATAGACTGTCCTCTTGTCGAGGGTATCAGGCAATAACCGAGATACTCCTGCAAGGTCATAATATCCTCGTCCTCCAGCATATCGCGCAGAAAGTTTAGAAAAATTGTCGGCTCGGTCTGATTTTGCCTGTAATGAACATTCAAACGGTTTATACAAAACCGCTTTTCGGGAATAAACCGTCCGCTTGTCTTTAATACTCCGTTCAGCAGGTGTATTTCATCGGAACAGGTAATCAGCTTGTCGGTATGGCAATATAGCTTTAGTGCATCCGTCAGTGATTTCACCTTTCGAGCAAGACTTGTACTGACGTGAGGTATGAGCATATTTCCGACCTGTGCTGATACTTTATCAAGAGTGGTTTCTCCGTCTACTGTGATGAATTTATTATTTATATATTTCATTGGATAAAGCTCTGTAAATTCTTTGCAGAACATCACTTCATTTATAACACCCTTGTCAGACAGCCACTCCGGCGCATCTGAGCTTGGTCTGTAACTCATTGAATAACCTCCTTTCATTTTTGATAAATATTTTATATTTCGTTTTTTATTGTCTTAAATATGCTCATAATCTAACCTCCAAAATATTCTAACAAGGCAGCTTTGGGAACAAGTATTTTTCCACGCTTGCCTGCGCCTGTACGAATGTGCGGCAGTTTACCCTGCGCGATTAACTGTCTGACGGTGTGTTCTGATAAACCATTGACAGCTTCGGCACATTCTTTGATTGTGAGCAGCTCGATTTTCTCGGCAGCTTTTAGCTCCGCTGGAGCCATTGTTTCATCTTCAACTGATAGACTGTTGATGAATACTGTAATTTGTGTTAATAGATTTTGTCGTTCCTTTAGTGTCATAAAGGCTCCTTTCTCCCGATTGTATCGGGTGTAAATTTTTACCAATCCGGTTTGGTAAAGCCATTGTAACACATCATTTTTCAGTGTCAATAGGTTTTGAATACCGTTATGTAAAAGTCTTTTAGTTTGACAAAAAGATGATTTTATAGTAAAATACTTTAAGTTAAAGAAAGGTAGGTAAAAGTGGAAAATGATACAAATCGAAAATATTTCAGTTAAGCAAAAATACAGCATATCACTATGGTTTAATAAAGATTATACAAAAGAGAATATTATTTTTGGCGAAGAAGAAGCAAAGCAATCATTTTTTCGTAATGAAAATACGGATAATTACGAAAAAGAAAATTTGAAAAGAAATTTTGGTACAATTATAGAGGACGGGCTTGCATTTGCAGAAAGCGACAATTTACGCGCTGTCAGAAACGCTGTAAACGGACTCACTGATATTCTTAAACAGGGCAAGGGCAATGATAGAATAGAACCGTACAAATTTGAATTGTTTAGAATTTACAATAGTACCGAGAATGTTTTGGAGCAGTACATTATTCTGAAGCTGTGGCACGAATTTATGGTAAAACATAAAGAGGAAAATAGCGTTGAGAATACTTTTCGCCGTAAGCAGTGGGAACAGTTGGGGATTGCTTATGAGGAAGTTTCCGACAAAATGCTTATGCCGTTTGAAAAGAAGTTTACAAGTGCCGATGATGTCAGAGAATTAAGCGGACAAGCACGGATTGAAACGCTGTCAACCGATAAAGGCAATGAGTGTGTTTACACTTTTGACGAGGATATTTTACCGATGTATGTTCTGTATATGACAGTGCTTGCAAAGCAGGGCAAGCATATACGCACTTGTGAAATCTGCGGTAGGGAATTTGTCGCATCAAGAAAAGACACAAAGGTCTGCGGTGCAAAATGTAAATCACAGCGACAGGCGGGATATTTTAAGGAACATAAAGAAAAGGTCAAGGATGATACGGTTGATAGACTGTATCAGCAAAACCGAGATAGTTATGATAACTTTTTGAAAAAGCTCAATAGATTGAGAATTGATGATAAAATAATCGAGGAATACAAAGAAGCAAAGTATGCTTTTCTTGACAAAGGCAAGAAAAAACGTAAGGCATACCGAAATGAAACACTCAAAAGGAGCGAACTGACCGAATGGATTAAACAAGACCGAAACAAGCGCATGAACTTGGAATCAAGAATAGAGCTTGAAATATGGGAATGATTGTGTCAAATTATAGTGAAACTTGTTTTTATCAAGAATATATGCTATAATATAACCAATATTTTACTTTCGATAAAAAGAAAAGGTCATATCTTTGGATATAAGGAAGCTGACAAGGAGTAATGAAATGATAGATACCAAAAAAGAACAGGAACGCGCGGAGTTGCACCGCACTATATGGAACATAGCAAATGATTTAAGAGGTAGTGTTGACGGTTGGGATTTTAAGCAGTATGTGCTTGGATTTCTTTTCTACAGATACATTTCCGAAAATCTTACCAACTACATAAATGAAGGTGAACACCAAAATGGTAACCCAGATTTTGATTACGCAAAAATAGATGATGAAACGGCTGAAACAGCAAGAGCAGGCTTGGTTGAAGAAAAAGGCTTTTTTATTCTTCCGAGCGAGCTTTTTTGTAATGTAAGAGCAAATGCGATTAAAGACGAAAATCTTAATGAAACGCTTTCCAAAGTGTTTAAAAATATTGAAAGCTCAGCGCAGGGAAGTGATAGTGAGGACGATTTCAAGGGTTTATTTGATGATATAGACGTAAACAGCAACAAACTCGGAGGAAGTGTGCCGAAACGAAATGAACGGCTTGTCAAACTTCTCGATGGTATCGGTGAAATGAAACTCGGGGATTACAAGAATAACACGATAGATGCGTTTGGCGATGCATATGAGTATCTTATGGGTATGTACGCATCTAACGCAGGAAAATCGGGAGGCGAATACTATACTCCACAGGAGGTATCTGAGCTTCTTACAAAATTGACTGTTATAGGAAAAACGGAGGTAAACAAGGTTTATGACCCTGCCTGCGGTTCGGGTTCTTTATTGCTTAAATTTGCAAAGGTACTCGGTAAGGATAAAGTTCGGCAAGGATTTTTCGGGCAGGAAATCAATATTACAACTTACAATCTGTGCCGTATCAATATGTTTTTGCACGATATAGACTATGATAAATTTGATATTGCTCACGGTGATACCCTGATAGAGCCTCAGCACTGGGATGACGAACCTTTTGAAGCGATTGTTTCAAATCCGCCGTATTCTATAAAATGGGAAGGGGACAACAACCCTATTTTGATAAATGACCAGCGTTTTTCGCCCGCTGGGGTGCTTGCGCCGAAATCAAAGGCAGACCTTGCGTTTATAATGCACTCATTATCGTGGCTTGCAACAAACGGCACTGCGGCGATTGTATGTTTTCCTGGTGTTATGTATCGCGGCGGAGCGGAGCAAAAAATTAGAAAATACCTTGTAAGCAATAATTTTATAGATTGTATTATACAGCTTCCTGATAATTTGTTTTATGGGACAAGCATTGCTACTTGTATTATGGTGTTGAAAAAGTCAAAAATAGATAATTCCGTACTTTTCATTGATGCCACAAAGGAATGTGTTAAGGTTACCAACAGCAATAAAATGACTGTGGAGAACATTAACAATATTATAAACACATATATAGAAAGAACAGACAAGGACTATATTTCTAAAATTGTAACAAGCGAAGAAATTGAAGCGCAGGACTATAACCTTTCTGTATCAAGCTATGTTGAGCAGGAAGACACAAGAGAAAAAATAGATATTACAGAGCTTAATAAAGATATAAAAGGAATTGTGGCAAGAGAACAGGTTTTGCGCAATGAAATAGACAAGATTGTTGCCGAAATAGATGGTGGTGATAAATGATGAGTAAATTACAGGAGCTTATTGATACGCTATGCCCTGACGGTGTGGAATATAGGGCAATAGGTGAAATGGTTGATTATGAACAACCAACAAAATATATTGTTAAAAGTACAGATTATAATGATGATTTTAAAATTCCTGTTTTAACTGCTGGACAATCTTTTGTTTTGGGTTATACGAATGAAGCGGAAGGAATATATTATGCATCAAAAGAACAACCTGTAATTATATTCGATGATTTCACAGGAGCTTTTAAGTGGGTGAATTTTCCTTTTAAAGTCAAATCATCTGCTATGAAAATGCTAAAGGCAAAAGAAGATATAGTGTCTTTAAGATATATTTTTCATATAATGGGTTTTTTAAATTTTTCTTCAGATGAACACAAGCGACTTTGGATTAGTATTTATTCGAAATTTTCTATCCCTATACCTCCCCTTGAGGTACAGAGTGAAATTGTCAGGATACTTGACAATTTCACAGAGCTTACAGCAGAGCTTACAGCAGAGCTTACAGCAGAGCTTACAGCAGAGCTTACAGCAGAGCTTACAGCAGAGCTTACAACAAGAAAACAACAGTATGAGTATTATGCAAAAAAAATCTTTGAGTTAAAAAACGTTGAGTTTAAACAGCTAAAGGATATTGCAGACATTGGAACTGGTAGCAGTAACACAAATGAGGAATTGGAAGATGGAAAATATCCGTTCTTTGTTCGTTCTCCTGAAGTTCGTACTAAAAATACCTACGAATTTGATGAAACTGCAATTATTACTTCAGGCGACGGTGTTGGCGTTGGTAAAATTTTTCATTACATAGAAGGAAAATATGCACTTCATCAAAGAGCGTATCGTATTCACATAACAATCGATTATGTTATCCCAAAATATTATTATTACTATATGAAAACAACATTTTATGATTATATAATGAAAAATGCGGTCAATTCATCTGTTACATCTATAAGGCGAAAAATGCTTGATGAATATAATATACCTGTTCCTCCAATCAAAGAACAGCAGCGCATTGTAGATATTCTTGACAGATTTGACAAGCTGTGCAATGACATATCAGAGGGATTGCTTGCAGAAATTGAAGCACGGCAAAAGCAATACGAATATTATCGGGATAAATTATTGTCATTTAAGGAGATATAGTTTTGATAGGAAAGTACAGTGAATTATCCAATAAATTTAGAGAAAAAGCAAATGACCATAATTTTTTGTGTTTTCAATATTCAAATAAGAATGAACATGATTTATGGAGTTGTATTTGTTCATCAATGGATTGGATAGATGTTGGAGTGCAGTATATTGAAAATTTTCAGCCACCTAATCATCCAAGTTTGTTGAATTGTATGGAGATTTTTTCTTTTATCCAAGCAATAGATATTACTTATGAGGCAATAAAAAGCTTGTTTTGGGCATTAGTTAATAATGGTGAAGAAAGTAAAAAGGGACGTTCACCATTTTATGAAGAAAAAGGATGTTTTTCTTCAATAAAAAACAATACCATAACAGACGATAAATTTTTCAAAGAAATAAGGGCGTGTTGTGGCGCTCATCCAACGGATTTATACACGTATATTTCAGATGATGAACCGAAGAAACAGGAGCGATATGCAAGTTGGATTTGTGCAGAGACTAACAGTTCATTTAGCGTTAGACTGTATCCTAACGACACATCAAACAAAACAATTACTGTTAATGTTTCTTACGCAGAGTTAATGGATTATTTTGAAAAAAGATTTTACTATTTGAATAATCTTATTGATAAAATTGATGAATTATTTGAGGTCTTTCGTGAAGAAAAAATAAATGATATTATACAAAAATCAAGCAACCCGATAGAACAATTAAAAATATTAAAAGATGCTAATGCAGACAGATTAGATAATCAATATTTTGATGAAACTATTGAACAACTTCTTTTGTTTTTTAATACCCAATTTGAAAGCAAAGAGAACGAAAGTATTGTCGAAAATTACAGGGAAAAGCTCATTAGTGGAATTGATGAATTATATGAAAACATTCAAAAATTAGAGTATAAAGAAATGAAGCTTAATAAACTTCTTTCTCCGCCCACAATAGATATAGAATGGTTTGGATATGAATATACTGCACTATTAGCGCAGGTTTTTGAAAATAGGTATAAGAGGTATCATTTCAAAACTTTAACTGAACCATTAAAGAAGTATGTAAATTTTGATAATATTCGCACACAATCAGAATTATATTGGTTAATTACTATTGCATTAAATATTGTTGATGAACAGAATGGCAATAAAGCTAAGTGAGCTTTAAGGAGAAACAGGAGATGTTATATTATGAGATTAAAACTTGATATAGACGGAATTTCTTTTTTCTTGAAGATAACGGGATACAGAAAAACAGCAAAACATAATTGGGACGATGCTTGGTGTGATGTTGAAGCCTGTTTACAAAATGAATATCTAAATTATCATTTTGGCTCAGAAATTCTTTTGTGTGCTGAGATAGACGATTTGGAAAAATATTTATCCGATTTACTCAATGATAAAATGACGGAAAGAACAATAATGGAATGTATTGAACCGGACTTTGAATTTATATGTGAACCGAAACATACTAGCCCTGATGATATACTTCTTGTTGTTGTCATCAATTTGTGGGAACAGGGATATATGACAGCAAATTCTATACATTTAACATTAGACAAAAAAGAAATTCAACAACTTCATACATATCTGTTATATGTAAAAAAGGTTATAAACCAAACTGATGAAAGAATTATTGACTTAATCAAACAAGATATATTATTACCTAAATATATAGAAATGCGGTGAGAAAATGAGCGAATATAATATCATAATGTCAAGTAATGAAAGCACGGTTGTCGCAGAATATACACCTGAGCAGAAGAAATCGGACGCATACCAGTCGGAAGCTGCTCTTGAAAATGAGTTTATACGCCTGCTTTCGGGACAAGGCTATGACTATATCACTATTCACAATGAAAAACAGCTTATAGATAATCTGCGTAATCAGCTCCAAAAACTCAACAACTATACTTTTACAGATAGTGAATGGGAGAGATTTTTTGGCGAGTGTATCGCAAGCAACAATGACGGTATTTTGGAAAAAACACGCAAAATTCAAGAGGACTATATACAGGTTCTTAATTGCGATGACGGTACGCAGAAAAATATATATTTAATCAATAAAAAGGATATACATAACAATTATCTACAGGTAATCAATCAATATGAAGAATCTGAGGGAAAACATAAAACAAGATATGATGTTACTGTACTTGTAAATGGACTTCCGCTTGTACATATTGAGCTAAAACGGCGCGGTGTTGCTATCCGCGAAGCCTTTAATCAGATAAAACGTTACCAGAGGGACAGCTTTTGGGCAGCTTCGGGACTTTATGAGTATATACAGCTTTTTGTTATCTCCAACGGTACGAATACAAAGTATTATTCTAATACGACCCGCAACAGCCATATTAAAGAAGCAAACGGCAGCGCGAAAAGCAAGAAAACAAGCAATAGTTTTGAATTTACTTCTTATTGGGCGGACGGAAACAATAAGGTTATATCCGACCTTGTTGATTTTACCAAAACGTTCTTTGCCAAGCATACTATATTAAATATTCTAACAAAGTATTGTGTGGTAACATTTTGGTAATGCCGTATTTATGCGGTTTAACGGTTGTTTTGTTACTAACGTGTTATTAGTTCAACTTAATAAATTTATGGTTTCTCTTAATTCCTCAATGGTTTTATGCGTGTAAACACGCTTGCCGACATCTTTGGCTTTATGTCCCATAAGTAAATTCATACAAACATCATTTGCCCCTGCTGAGTCTAATTTAGAACGGAAAGTATGACGGCATTCGTGTGGTGTATGGCTCATATTGCACATTTCCATAATTTCATTCCATATAGGATAATATGTAGCCGTAGTACATTGGCTGCCGTTGTATGAGAATAAATATTCTCCGTCTGTTTCCATTCGATTTAATATAAATGGAAGTATTTTATTATGTATCGGGACAATTCGATTTTTGCCGTTCACAGTCTTTATGCCGCCTGTCATAGTCATATTTTTTAAATCTATATCAGATTTTTTCAGCCCAAGAAATTCACTTATTCTCCACGCGGTATATAATAGGACAATAACGCTGTCAACCCATTTTATTTGTTGATGTTTCCATATGGTAGCAATTTCATCGTCGGTAAAGGGTTTCTTTTTGGTGTCTGGCACTGATGGGGCGGTAATGAGCGAGGAATTGCATTTAAGTATAATATCCATCTCCAGCGCAAATTTATCAAGGTGTCCGAATAGGGATTTAATTGACTGTTTTGTTGAATAACCGTGACCGCAATTATCAATACAATCTTGCATTTGATAAGCTTTAAGTTCCTTATATTTTAAATTTTCTATCGGTTTACAATGTTTCCAAGCAGATTTTAAAGAATTAAAGGTGTTTTTATTCATTTTTGAGGTGGCTCTTTCGTTCCAACGCTCATATATCTCTTTAACTGTTATTTTCTGCAAATCAATATCATAAGGATTGCGGTTATATTCGGCAAGTATAATTAAACCTTGCTCGCGTGTGGGGGCATATCCAATAGCCTTATATATAGGATAGCCATTGTCATTATATCCTATTGTTTTCCTTATGGCGTATGGATTACGCCGATTTCCTGATAATTTTACTACCGTTCCGTAGCCGTTAGGATTTTTCATTAAAAAAACACTCCTTTTTTCTTGCATTTTAAGAAGTGCTATGATATAATATCTATTAGGTAAGGGATATTGCTATCATAGCATATTCTCATTCCTCGATTGTTGGCGCAGTCGAGGATTTTTTTTATATTTCAATATCAAGCGAGGCGTAGCACCTGCAAAATTCACATTTGCAATTTTTAAAAGGCGGATAATTTTCACCGGGTATTGCCTCTTTGATACTAAATGTTTTTCCCTCTAAAGATTTACAATGTTCACAAACAGCTCCATCTTGCATTGTTCTTATAGTATATATGTAATTAAATTTTACAGGTAATTTTTTTGTCCTTTCGATTTCTGCAATAGATTTCTGTAGTCGC
>CAJUFV010000271.1 GCA_910585795.1 uncultured Clostridia bacterium
AGGAAATATTTTATATAATTATAATATATTTATTCAATTATCAGATTATTGATATCTACGACATCTCCGGCTCCCATAGTAAATACTATATCGCCTTCGTGTACATTTTCTTTAAGAAAAGCGGCAATATCTTCAAATTTATCTATATAATGCGTACTTATTCCGCGTTGTTTAATTTCTTCTGCAAGAATTTCCGGTTTGGTAATACCGTCAAATTTTTCTCTTGCGGCGTATATATGCGTTAATATAAGCTCGTCGGCGGAATCAAACGCTTCAGTGAATTCTTTCCATAGAGTGCGTGTTCTTGAATAGGTATGCGGCTGAAATACACACCATATTTTATTGTGAGGAAATTTTTTCGCCGCGTTGAGTGTCGCTTTTATTTCTGTAGGATGATGTGCATAGTCATCAATAGCAACAGCGCCGTTAAGAAAGCCTTTTTTTTCAAAGCGTCTGTGAGTACCTTTAAATGATTCAATTCCTCTTGCCGCAGTATTTGCGTCGATTCCTGAGATATTACATACTGCTATAGCTGCAAGAGCATTAAGAATATTATGCTCGCCGGGAACATTCATTTTAAGACTGCATATTTTCTGTCCGTCCTTTATAACGTCAAAACTTGGAAAACCGGCGTGGTAGACGATATTGTGCGGATAATAATTAAAGCTGTCATCCATACCATAGGTGATAATATTAAGCTCTTTTGCGCCCTCAAGCGCTTTTTGAATGTTTTTATCACCGCCCATTGCTACAACACAGCCAATATCTTGTGTAAGATATGCGAATGCGCGGAAGCTTTCTATGATTTCATCAATACCGGAGAAAAAGTCAAGATGGTCTTCTTCAATATTTGTTATAAGGGCAATGGTAGGATAGAATTTAAGAAAACTGTTTGTATATTCACAGGCTTCTGTAACAAAATAATCAGAATTTCCCGTACGGATATTTCCTCCAATAAGGTCAAGTTCTCCGCCGACGCTGATAGTAGGGTCAAGTCCCGCTCCGATTAAAGCGTGCGCAAGCATTGAGGTTGTTGTGGTTTTTCCGTGAGTACCGCTTACACCGACGGCGTGTTTATAGTTTTTCATAACCGCGCCGAGAAATTCAGCTCTGTCAATAAGACGTACGCCTTTTAGTTTTGCGGCTATAATTTCAGGATTATCTTCTTTTGCCGCTGCTGTATATACAACAAGTGATGCTTTTGAAATTCCTTCTGTGTTACACGCGTCGTGACCATATACAATATTTGCGCCCATTTTCTCAAGATTTTGCGTTATGGGACTTTCATTCCAGTCAGAGCCGGTTACTTTGTATCCGTCTTTTAATGCTATCTGTGCCAGTCCGCTCATGCTTATACCTCCAATACCAATGAAATGTATTGAGGCGTCTTTTTCTATATCAGACATCACGAATCTGTTCATTTTTTTATCTCCTTAAGCAAGATTACTGTATCTACTATTATATACCTTAATACGCAAAATGAAAACCTTTTTTTTAATTTTTGGAAATTTAGAATAAAGTATAACAATATTTAAGTATTTTTTTCAATAAAATATGTGCAAAATACTTGACAAATGAAAATATTTACTATATTATATTTTTAGGGAAATTTGTCGAAGGGCGGTGAGAAAAGTGGAAATAACAGATATCAGAATTAAGAAGGTAACAAGCGATAGTAAAATGAAGGCAGTTGCGTCAGTTACTTTTGACAATGCATTTGCAGTGCATGATGTGAAAGTAATTGATGGTCCTGAGAAATTGTTTGTTGCTATGCCGAGCAGAAGAACTCCTGACGGCGAATACAGAGATATTGCACATCCGATTAACAGTGAAATGCGCAGTATTCTCGAAAGCAAAGTTCTTGCAGCTTATGATGCTATCGAGGATGAAGTTCCTGCAGAGGAATAGATATAAAAATGAAGTCCCCCGTTTTTCGGGGGTTTTTTATTGCGTTATAAAATAGTCTGCCTGAAAAATATCAGGCAGACTATTTATTATTTTATGAATTTTTGGATAGGCAAGCGTTTGTATACTGATATACTCTGTTACAATGTTTATTAATTGTAAACTATAATCATTTTTGCGTTGCCTCTGGATGAAAGTACAAGAATCTTTGAACAGTCAGAACCATAGTTCTTTGCGTCCTTAAGGTCATTAATGGTCATAGCGGTTGTAGTTCCTGCCGCGTATTTGCTTATTTCATCTCTGTCATCTTCCATACGAAGTATTTTTGTGGAAGATGTAATAGTGATTTCATCATAGTCGCTGTCATCAAGCTGATAAATATTATTCTCATCTTTGGTGAAGCCGTTTCTTGTTACATACAGCTTCTTATCTTCTTCAAGTACCTGGCTTACGTTATACATACAAGCTCTTGAGTAAGGTACTGTTCCTAATGATGAGCTTGTATACAGCTCATCTTCATCTGAATCAGCTTTCTTAAATCTGTAATCAAATTTATATTTCTGATAGTGATTGCTTGCGGAAGGTACCAGCTCTTCCTCCCAGCTGTAAAGCTGGTCATTATATGTGCTGTTTCCATCAAGTACGTCCGCAATATCTGCAAAGCTCATAACATTGATACGTCCCTGAGCAAGATTATCACTGTCATATGCAAATTGAAGAACATCTCCTACCTGAATGTCGCTGAATTCCGTATCATCAAATGTTGTCCAAGACTTAGTTGTAGCGGAAGAACCAGGATATACATCAAATTTTAGCGCGTTAGAGTCTGAAACCTCGCTGTATATATTTTCCGGAAGAGAAGCAACAACTGAATAATCTGTATCCTTCTTTACTGTTGTAAGAGCGCTGTCATTACCATATAGAATAACAAGTCCCGCTATTTTTGAAGAGCTTATATCATAAGCTTCTACATAGTAGGAATCACCTGAAGTAAATGCTCCTGATACGCTTTTCTTTGTATATTTATTTTTCTGAGTACGGTCTGAAGGTATGCACAGCACAACTGTTGATGAGTTTACTGAAAATGCAGTTTTACCCGCAGATGTAAAGCTGTTTGAAGAATATGTGTACTGGCCTAATTCTTTACATCTTACAATCTGTTCCTTATCGTCATTTTGTGACTGTACCTCGTCTGAGGTAAGAGTAATGATTTCTGTAACTGTTCCGTTTGTTACAGTTACTCTTGCCGGCTGTGAATAATCCGTTATAACAGGTGGTTTATTCTGACCGTATATCTGGTCTGCAATATCTGCGTCGTCATTTGCGTACGCGGCAGATTCCTTAAGACGTTCTATTGCTATTTTACTGTTTATAGTTGTTCCGTTGTATTTTACTCTGTCCTTAAGTGGATAAGAGTCTGCGCTGCCGTTTGTTGCGACCGTTATATAGGCTTTTTCGCCGCCTTCAAATTCTATAAAAGCGTTTGAGATATATCCGTAAGGAATAGTGGCAGTTTGTTTAAGTGTTCCGTATACAGCAGTTTCAAAAATATCAAGGTAGAATGTTCCTGTAGCTCCTGTCTTAAGCTCCTTGCCATCCTTGTCTTTTATGTAAGACTCACACTGTTTTCCAAGGTTGTATGAAACACCGTTTATTGTGAACTGATTTCTTGTTGTGTTAAGAGCGCTTATGGAACCGCTTACGGTTTTATTTGAAACAAGAAGCGTATATATTGATTTGTCAAGACTTTCAGCATACAGAATTACATCGTTTGCAGCGATAGAAGTAACCGGAATTTCCGCCCCGTTTTTCGTAATTGTATAGGTATAGCCTATACCCTCAGGGTCAAGAATAAGATAATTACCTGTTACAAGCTTGTCAGTGATACGATAGTCAGCAGTAGTAGGAGAGGTATGCGCAACCATTGTCTGATAGTTGTAAATCTGTATCATGTCGATTGAACCATCGCTGGAATTATCCGTTAGTGTTACAGTACCGTAAATTGAATAGTCTGTTTCCGGATTAAGCCAGTTTTCAAGCGCTTCTTGACGTGTGAAGCTCTCCTCTGCCTTTGTGTTGGGATTTGTAAGTGTAATTGTATCATCTACAGAAACAATTTTGCCGTTGTATCTGACTGTAAGGTCAGTATCCTTGAATTTAACTGTTTTTAATTTAGATTCTGTTTCGTAATATTTCAGAGTGTTGCCGGAAAAGCTCTTGATATCGTCATAATTAAGCTCGTAAGATGTATTCTTTGTTGTCTCGTCATCAATAGTAACAAGAGTTCTGCCATCATTTGCGGAAAGCTGTCTGTAATAAACTGTAATAGTATGACCGAGATAAGGGCTTATATCTGAAATGCTTTTTGTAAATTCTGAGTAGTTAATTGAATATTCCTCGCCGGATAAATCCATAACAATCATTTCATCCTCAAGAGGCTTGCTGCTGCAGTCCTCAGTAATAAAATCACCAACACCTGTTAGAGTACCTTTTAGTTTTTTAACCTTCAGATAATCATTCAGTATTGTCTTTTCGGTTTTATTCCATGCGATACCGTTGTTCTCGTACATTTCAATTTCAAGCGCGTTGTACAGTGACTGAGCTATAACGCCTCTTGGCGCTCCACTGTCATATGCTGTGCCGGAAACTTTGTCGGTTAAATTCAGAGCGTTTGCTTCCTGAATATATCCGTTAGGCCATCCGCCAAGCTGCTGAGCGTGATGGTCATATCCTAGTGTGCAGACAATCATTTTAAGAGCCTGCTCATATGTAACGGACTCGTCAGGCTTAAAGCTGACATCGTCAAAGCCGGCTATAATACCCATATTATAGGCGGTTTGTATGTAATTTCTCGCCCAGTGGTCAGAGCTTACATCGTTAAAGTTACAGCTTTCATAAGTCAAATTTTGATATCCTAGCATAAACACAATAAGCTTTGTAAATTCAGCTCGTGTAACTGGATTATTCGGCTTGAAAAGCTGTGTGCCGTTTTCTTCATAGCCGTCAATAACAGACAGCTTTGAAAGTGTGGTAATTGCTCTTTTGTATGTATTTGAGTCTTCAACGTCGCTGAAAGCCGCAAATACGCTGTTTTGGCATATTATGCCAGTTAAGAGCATAGCAGTTGTGAACATCGCTATTATTTTTTTCATAAATATATCACCTTTTCTTCCTTAATTATAGTATAGCAATTGTATTAACTATTTTATCATTAATTTTCTAATAAGTCAATATAATAAAAAT
>CAJUFV010000272.1 GCA_910585795.1 uncultured Clostridia bacterium
CCTCGTAAGTCCTATTGTAACATAAAATCTATAAATAATCAATAGGAGGAAATAACAATGACTTATAAAATCGAAGCGACAAAGGACGGAAAAATCATTAAAACTGAATACACGGAGGGTAAATATTCTGACGCAGAAAAAGTTATGATAAAATTTTCAAAAGAGGGATTTCACGCTAACATTAAAGATGTTATAGAGAAGGACAGGAAAATGGAATTAAAATTTATCGGACACAACGAGGCTTTCAAGAGTAATGTAAAATATCAAAGGGACAGCTACACGATAGGCAACTACAATGTTGCCAGAGATACAAAAGCCTATGAAGATGGAAAAACTTATGAACAGTTTGAAATAAGCGCAAATTGTGAAAAGCGATTTATTCCTACGATATATTTTCATCAAAGTTTTTTCGATGGCGAGGAAAAAGAATTTAAGATACAGACTACATCTTACGGAAGCTTATCTCCCGCCGAAATACAGGAAGTCATAAACGGCTATCAGGAAGCACTTAAAGTAGTAAATATTTTAACAGATAAATTTTTAAAATAGGAGGACGAAACAATGAATTTGAAAAAGTATTTTGTTTATATAGAGGACGGAAAAAATCTTTTTAAGATAGCAGTTCCAGCGGAAACGGCAGAAGCGGCTGAAAAGTATTGCGAGGGTAACGGTGAGATTATCAAGGTCAAAGAAATAACGTCAGAGGTACAGATTGCGGCAGAAGCGGTAGCATATGCTCTTAAAGATAGAAATTTCAACGAAACGGAAATTGACCTTGTTGTTAGGACACTGACCTCAACGGGCATAGCAGAATAGGAGGAGTTAAAATGATTTATTACGCAATCACGTCAAAGCGCGACAAGGTAACAAGATATGTAAAAGAGGGCGATTATATGACCGCTTATGAAATAGTAATGGAAATCACAGGTGATAACCACGAAGACAGCGAAGATGCGTCAAGCTGGTGCGACCTTGCGTCCATTGGTGAAACCTACGAACACGACACATTCACTATTGAGATAATTGAGGATTAAAGGAGTTGTTAAAAATGAAAATACAAGGATATTCAATGAAATGCAGTTGTCACACCTATATTACTTTATATTATGATGGGAAATTTGTTCACTGTTATGACAATGACCTTCACCACGACAATCCTGATAAAGATGAATATTATACAGAACACATTATTGCATCAATCGAGAAAAGAACAAGAATGAAAATTACAGATATTCCTATTATTGGATATGTTGAAGATTTTGACGGAATGCGATTTTTATACGGGGGGTTTAAAAAAGGTTCTGAATGGTTGAATAGAAATCAAGAGCAAAAGTTGAAGGCTGAAATATAAAACTGTAAACCGAGGGCGGCGGTCATACCGCCCAGAAAGGAGTATACTATGAACATTTTGAGAAGAAAAACAATTCAGAAAATTATCGACAATTTATATGATTTAAAAAATCAGCTTGATGATGTGTTTGATGATGAGCAGGAATACCGCGACAGCATACCCGAGAATATGCAGGGCGGAGAGCGCTACGAGCGAGCTGATGAAGCCTGCGATAATCTTTCGGAAGCGGTAGAAGGATTGGACGAGGTAATCAGCAGTTTAGAAGCTGCTGTTGAGTAAGGGAGGAAAATAAAATGAAAACATATGGAGATTTAGATTTGAAAAAACTTCGCGAGTTTTGCGAATTAGATTTTGCACATTATACCTACAGAAAGGGTCAATGTTCGTGTTGTTACGGACCACTTGATATGTCAAAACGCTATTGGCGTAATGGTAAAAAGCCAATTCCTGTTTACACTTCCGGAAATGAAAAAGACGGTGGTACGTTCCACTATGAGCTTGATGGCAAAAAAGTAGACACAAATAAAATAACCTATATTTTATTCAAAAACGCTTGCAATGGCAGAGGGCGAATAAAAAATAAAGAGCAGTATATTACAAACCATACTTGTATTGAATATCACTTTAAAGACACCCAACAAAAAGAACAAGTTTGCCGAGAACTTATGGCACAGCTTGATAATGATTATGTTGTGGCTGTTCCCAAAGATGATAATTATTGCATTATAATTTATACTGCTGATGAACTCAATTATCAAGAATTAAAGAAAAATTATTATACCTTAAATAGTAAATAGGCATTACGCTCTCATAAAACAAGTTGCGACACGCAAAAGTTATTTAGACAAGAAACTACTGTCAACGTTATAAAAATCGTTTTACGAGCATTTACAACGCGAAATAGAAAAACCGCCTTTCTATGAATTAGAAAAGCGGTTTTGCTTTATTTACATTTAATAATTTTATAAAATTACATTAACTTAAACGCATTACATACAAGTCCCATAAAGCAACCAAACGACGTAGCCGCCTCAAAATTGGTATATGCCTCTGGTGTTGTAATTATACCCTTATCGCATAAGCTGTCCAAACAGTTCCGCGCCCAATGGTCTGTTTTACGGTCTTTATACCGCTTACACATACCGCCTGTCACACTGTCCATAAGTGCAAGACATAACGCATTTGACATATTTGCGTCACTTGTTATAAGGTCAACATACTGTTGCTTGTCCGTAATAATACCTTTTCCACATAGAGATATAATAACAGGCTGCGCCCAATGTATAGACGCGTCAGCCTCATTACTTCCCCAACGTCCGCCTGTAATATTATCAAGTAATGCTATCCCGTAAGATACAGGCATATCACATTCGTAATACTTCCATACATCTTTATCAAGATAACCAAGACTTGCAAGTTTATCGCAATACTTTTCAGCCCAATGGTCGCCTGACTTCGGAGCTTGCAGTCCAAAACCCTCCGCAATACCTGACACAATTGCAGATATAACACTTGACTTTCTTATCCTGTATGTATTGTTATCGGATAAGTTATCAATAAAACATACTTCAAGCAATGCCGCCGATACGCCCTGACGTTTTGCCGCTGAAATGACATTGAAATTTGTGCGCTTAACACCGCGATTTATAAATCCTACATCATTTGCAAGTTGTCTTACAATTGCACTTTCAACGCCTGTTCTCTGCTCTGATGTCGTTACATATATTTCCGTACCGTTCGCCACCTCGTTAAACTTGTTAAAATGAATTTCAAGCACATAGTCATATGGTTTAAAATTATAACTATGAGTTTTCAGGTATTCAAAATAATTCTTTGAAGTATCTGCAATAGTTACATCACATATACCACGCATTTTATCGGCAAGGAGTTTAACAACTTCACGCGTCAAGTCTGCCTCTTTACAGCCATAGGCGCACGCTCCGCTGTCACCATTACCGTGTCCGGCTATTAGTAGTATCTTCATCATCATTACCTCCCGCCATAGTGTTTATTTTATCATTCGCCACTTCCAATCCCTTAATCAGCCATACAGGGATTTTTACACCTATTTCAACAAAGTTTTCAAGAATAGAACGTATTTCATTTATAATTGATGTAGCAAGCGTCAGCCAGCCTATCAAATATGTAAAACCTAAATTTATACCAATAATCTCTCCCAAGTCCTCAAACGCATATCCCAAAAAGAACGCTATGCCGATTATAACCCAATAAGCAATTTTCTTTACAATGCCTTTATAGCCTTTATTACTGCTTTCTGTTCCGAGCGTCCTTGCTTTGTAAATACCAGTGAAAAAGTCTATTACATTCAGTATTAAGAGTGCGGCAAAGAAATACCAATACACTCCGAATATAGCACTGAACGCCATAACTATTCCACCCCAAAACCAATTTATTCCGTCTAAAATTTTCATTACTTCTTACCTCTCTTTCCTATAATCACTTTACCCAACAACTGCCACTGTTCAATCACGCCAAAATCTCGGCTGTCTGTGCTTGAACGCCTGTTGTCACCCATAACAAAGTAACACCCGTCAGGTACAACTGTATTAACAGTCTTTCCGCCTCGATTTTTCGGCAATATATACGGTTCATTTAACGGTCTGCCGTTTATTATTACCGCACCTTTTCTTGTTACCTGTAATTTATCGCCTCCAACGGCAATAATGCGTTTAGTGTATGGTATAATACCCTGCACATATATAACGGCAATATCACCGCGTTTATATTCCTTAACAAAAGGACGAGGAATAACACGGTACACCCCATTGTTATGCAATGTCGGATACATACTGTGTCCCTTAATTCTTATGTAGCTCGGCAGTAAAGCCAATATAAGCAATACTCCGATTATTGAAATTATTATGTATTTAATCACTGTCAGCCTCCTTGATTTCCAACACTCCCCACCACTCGTTGTAACCTGCATAATATTGTGTTACACGCTCATATTTACCCGTTGCTTTAATACATACACGGTATTTTCCTTTTTCTATCGGCGGTTCTGTCGTGTACTCTTCCATATCGGCGTTCCAAGTATTATCGCTATTGACATACGGCTTATAGTATACAACAGTACCACCGTCTGGAGGTGTGCCGTTCTGTACAACGCTTGTTGTATACCCAAAATCGTGCGGCTGTCCGTCATATGTATATACCTGTGATTTCTGTGCGTCTACATTAAGCGTCCAACCGTCTATCTGTATAACTGATGTATAGTCTGTACGGTATTTACCGCCTTTTGCAGTTTCGCCTGTAAGAATAACCTGTGCTAAATATTGTCCGCAATCGGTAACACTTTCGGTCTTTTCAGCTCCATATACAACCTTAAATTCGGCGTCAGATTTATCTATACATATAATTCTAAGCTGTTGCGGCTCTCCTGTATACTGAAAACAACTGCCGCTAACATTTTGAAAATGCAGTGATTTTGATTTAATACGAAATCCAATGCGCCTTTGCGCTGTCCGTCCTGTTGCGTCAGTTACTTTCATATAAATATATCTCAATTCATTACCTACTGTGGGTGTACCTGATAATATACCGTCCTCCGTAATTGTACAGCCCGGCGGACGTAATGAGTTTGTATAGCTCCATTTATACGGCGGTTGCCCTCCGCTTGCCTGTAACTGCTCTGTTATAAGGGTGTCATATTCTGCGACTACCTCACTTGTAACTATCTGCAACACTTGTATTTCCCGTATCTTGTCCCCATATTCTGATAATGGTACATCAACACCGCATTCCACACCTCCGCCAATAATAGCCTGACGTATCTGTTCTTTGACTGCCTTGCACCAATACACATAGTTTATTATATTGCTTATTACTACTGGCAAACGTTCAGGATACGCATATTCATCTGTATATGTATCACCGTATAATTGACGTATAGCATTTGCATATCGGTTATAACCTTTATTATCAGGAATATTACCGCCCTTTTCAATAATGGCGGCTCTTATATCTGAAAAAGATGACATCATAAGCTGCCATTTTTCAAGTATTGTCATAGGCTATTCCTCCGCTTCACTATCTACCTCGTTCGGCTCATTTGCCGTTACTCCGTTTACGTCGTCAAGTTCATCAGATAATGTCCCAAGAAGTGACTGCATAGATGTCAATACCATATCAAAACCTGACATATTATCGTGCAATGCGTCTAAATTGCCTTTTATATTTGCAAGAAGTGCTTCCGCATTTTCTATATTGCCGCGCACCATTCCCGGTATATCTGCTTTTTCTGTGTATGAGGGAATTTGGAAATTGTTAATTGTTTTCTCAGCCATAATAAACCACCCCTTATTTTAACAATATCCTGATATGAGTATCGTCAAGACGTTCCATAACATAAAAACCATTTTCTGTTGATGTAGCTACTCCATTTTCTGACGGATAACAATATCCATTTGCTTTACAAGTACCGTCGTCAACAACTACAAGTTTTCCACAAAAACTCCAATAATCATATTCAGAACGTTCAGCTCTCGGAATATATGTTTTCTCTGGGTCATAATCAGGATTTAGTATTGGCTCAGCTGCGTCACATTCTTCACGAACACAAATTTGATAAGTTATAGGTTCTCCAGTTTGGGGGTCAATATATTTAACTATTTTATATTCTGCGTCATAATGTACCTTTTGCGTAAGTATCGCACCAAAAACATCTGTTAAATACTTTCCGCACCAGTTATCATCATAATTATCACCAACTACTGCTGGAGTAGCCGCTATGACACCTAAACGGCATTTGTCCATATCTTCTGCTGTCGCAAGACGCATTTTTCCATTTTCAATATACGCAAATAGTCCGCGCCTATCTTCATTATTCGGATTTCCGTCAGCCCATTCAAACATCTCTGCATAATCAGCACCAGTTGAATTAAACGCATTTAAACCGTATACATTGCCGTTATAGGCTACTCTAAATGCGTTAGAGCGATTTCCATCGCCTGAGCCATTACCAATTATAAACGCGTCACCTTTAACACCTTCTAAATCTCCTGCTGTGCCGTCTGTACTGAAATGTCCCATTTTTACTTGTTGTGATAATGCTTTATTATAAGCACCTGCAATTACAGCAGAATTAACACCATCTGCATAATTTTCTATTCCACCAATTGCAATAGAGTCTGCTCCTATTGCCTTATTTGCCATACCGCCAAGCACAGCGGAACGACTACCTCTTGTTTCAGAACTATTTGAAGCAAGAATAGCCGATTGCTCTCCAGTCGCTATATTACATTCGCCTGTAACAAGCGTATCGTCACCACTTGCTATATGACTTCTTCCAACCGAAAGTGAGCATAGTCCATAATCTCCTACCGCCCTATCACCAACTGACAAGTTAGTAGTTATTCTGTCCCCGTCAGGATATAGTGAATTTTGTTCGATATGCGGCTTGTTATTCAAATCGTTATAACTCCCTGTAAATGCTACTGCCTTTAAATCCCCAAACCATTTCTTGATTTTACCTAACGCTGCCGACAGCTTTTCTCCGCTCGTAAGATTTGTACGTGCCTCTGATTCTGTATAAATCGGATTATCCAATTCTCTTATTTTATCATCATACTGAGTAATACCGTTGATATAATCAATAGCACTATGCTTATTGTACATACTTTTGACAGTGGAGAGAGTCCAATACAAATCCAATATTTTTATATACTGGATACCTATATTATTACTTTCTCCGCTGAATAATGTTATTTTTTGTCCGCCGTCAATCTTTATAATACCATTGTTATTAGTAACTGGTGTGGCACTGCCTGATACTAATTTCCCATCTTGATGCCACCTTATAGTATCAGCACTTCTTGTAATAACATAATGATGATATTCGTTATACGAATTAGGCATTATATAACCCTCGTTCGGATAAATATGCATTGCATTTGTATCGTCAAAGGTTATAAGCCTGATACCGTACGCTCCCCTCTGTTGTATTACAAATTTCCTTGTGCCCCCTATTGTAATCAAATCATTAGTTTCTGTTGTGTTTGGTACTTTTACGCTGAATGCTATTGTAAATGCGTTTGACTGATTAAAGCATAAATAATTATCAAGCGGTATTTCAAGAGGCGTTCCGTTGCTTATAATACCGTCCTTCTGATAATTTGCACTGTTAAGACTTACTTTATGACCTGACACTAAATCTTCCCATAATGTGTTATCTTTCCCACGCACACGCCGTTTATATATGCTCTCATTATCACCCATATTAGCAATGTCTATATAAAATTTTGTATCCTCTCCAAATTCATCTGATGTGTATTCCGGATAGTAATTTTCGTTTTGACTCTTAACTACCGAAGAGTTTATATCGGTTTGCAAGCCGTCAAGTTCCTGTATCACATCATTACTAAGTTTTTGACGTGTTACACTTTTATCAGGGTGGTCGAGTTCTGCCGCGTTCTTATGCTCGTTAAATTCTGCAAGGCTTACTTCGGCAGGTAATGTTACATTCATTTCAACATTTGCAGAGTTGTGGACAAAAAATGCTATATTAACTGTTGCGGATATAGGTACACCGCTGAATACAGGAAACGTCATTGCACTTTCTGTATTGTCACGTGTATAAGAAAACAGAATTTCGCCCCCGTCAGGGTCTTTTGCTATTAAACCAAGCTCACGCCATATAAATTCTGTATCGCCATTCTGCACACGCACACGGGTTAATACTGTTTGTTCGTCCTCCGGCAAATAATTCTGAACATCTACTATTGCAGATGTTCCGTCTTGTCCTGTTTGTCTTGACGGTATTTCGTGTACCAATTCTGTCATAGTAACAGGGTCTTGTTCAGATATTCCGTCACCGATTACCGCTTTTGTAATGACTAACGGCTCGCCCATCATAATCAATTTATGTATCAGCCTCAAGCCTGCCGATGTAATTTTTGTTTTTTCAAAATAGCTTGCTTTTTCATTTTCCATTATTTCAATCCTCCTGCTTGTATAACAATTCAAGGTACGTCTTATCTTTTATTTCATCATTGCTGTACTGCTTAATGTCCTCATATGTGTTGTACTGCATAGCTTCTGCTTTAGGCAATGTGCGTTTTATACCTGCCACTTTTACGCCTATTGCTACTCCTGACAGCACTTCACTTTCTCTCGGTATTTCTGCCGCCTCCACCTTTGGAAGTGTACGCTTTATGCCTACAACCTTTGCCCCTGTATAGATGTCTGATTTAATAACATCGTGTGTATATGCAAATTCTGACACATATACACCAACAGACAATAACTGTATAATCTGTTCATTTATCTGATTTATTGTAAAGCCTGCATTTCTCATTATATCAATTGGCAAATCTTTTACAATAATTGAATTAGTTCTCTCGCTTGCTACGATATGTATATCTTTTTTATCACATTGCAAAATAAATGCCAGTGCCTTCACTAATTTAGGAAATGAGCCATCAGTGGTATTTTGCATTTGTTTTCCTTTTAATCGTATTCGATATTGCTCATCGCTCATTTGACCGCGTTTCAAACCAAATTTCTCACCAAACCAAAGGTCTAAAGTTGCGCCGTAAGCATTGTCTATATTAAATGCGTCCAACATATCCTGTAAAACTTGCAATATCTTATCAGATGACTTTTTTTGAATTTGAAGCAATTTATAATTATTACTGTCTTTATCCTTTTCAAAAGCGTCAGGAAGATTTTTTATAGGCTCGTCATAATTTACACGCCGCATAACTTATACCTCCGCAATATCTACAATAATTTGACCGCATTTAACAATATCAATTGCCGACACTGAAATATTTTCTTTTACACCGTTTATTGTAAGGTCAAGAATATCTTCAATACCCGATACATCGTGCGTACACTCATAGAATTTTGAATAAATCGCTGATTTACCCACGCCACGATTATTTATATATGATTTTATATTATCGCGTATCTTATCAGCTCCGCCATTTTCAAACTCATCTGAAACTTTGCATTTTATATAGACATCTATTATCTGTTCTTTGACAAATGTAAATTTTACATTATGGATTTCTCCCGCTTCATCTTCTACCTCAATCATTTCAAGTCCACTCTGACGTATTCCAAAAGGCATTTTTCTGAAAATTGCCTGTGCCACTTCATTTGATAAACTGCTATCCGCGTGAACAATAACAGCATATGTATCTTTTGCAAGAGTCAATCCTGATGATAAAATAATATCGCCGTCAGTATAATTCCTCTTAATAATGCAGGCATACGCACCGTCTATTTTAAGTACCTCTGCTATTATAGACGCCTCTGTATTTGTGCCTAATCCTTGCGCCAATTTATTAAATCGTTCTCTATATTCCGAGTCACTTTCAGTTATTCTACCTTCCGTTATCTGATACAAATAGCTTACACCTGTTATATCGCTATTAACATTTACGGTGCTATTTATACCGCTTGTATTGCCCTCAGTTCCTGCTATTGTACATTGTACAGCAACATCAGCATAATATGTTGTATTAC
Source organism: uncultured Clostridia bacterium (assembly GCA_910585795.1). Lineage (GTDB taxonomy): Bacteria > Bacillota > Clostridia > UBA1381 > UBA1381 > Hominilimicola. Next base: position 9,842 of record CAJUFV010000272.1, read on the forward strand.
CCTCTTGTGCAGGTTCCTCATTATCTATAACCACATCTGCAACAGGATAAAATATCACTCCTGCGGAGTTTCTTACTAAGGTTTGACCCGCTTTTATTATATATCCCTGCGTACCATATATCCTTACAAGGTGTACCGCACATACAGCCGTATTCTTATTCTCTCCTACCCAAGACCCCATACGTTCAAGCGAAACACCTGTTGCTGTCGCTGGTGTTGCGCTGTAATATAAGCCCTCCGCTATTTCATATGTTTTATGCTCTCTTTTTGCATAAATTCGTAACAGCTTACCGAACGGAGTCAGACCACTTACAGACATATCCTCACCATACAGGCTTTTTGCATCTTTTATTATTTCCTCTAAAACCTCTTCATATGAAGGACAATAAAAGCCGTATTCCGTTACACCCCATTCACTCGCCATAATAAAACGCCTCCTTTATCACCATTCTTTTTCAACCGAAATAGAATGCCCATCAGCGTCTTTTGCAGTAAAATTCACGGTTGAATGTCTATCTTTAAAAGTATGACTAAACTCATCAATCGTTCTTTCACTGTTGACCTGTCTTATTCCAGACTGAATTTGAGTTTTTATCATATCATCTGTTATCCCTTTACCTTGTATTTGGTTAAAATCAATACCTTCATCTTCATTAAATGGCGACTCACCTTTATTTGTCTGAAGAACAGTTTTAATAGTCTGTTTTTCAAGCTCAAGGTCACTCACCATATCAATCTGACCGTCTGTTATTGATATGTCCCCATTTTCATCAAGTTTAAATCCTCTCAAACTGCACACCTCACAATACTTTTATAATAACGCTGTCGTTCATATTATGATGTCTTACAGGCAATTCCGCCAGCTCGCCCTTTACTGCGCTTGATATATCGCGCTCACATACCCCGCAATAGACAAGGTCGCCGGACTTTAAATCGTCCGGGACTAATACCTCTGTTGTTTCGGTTTTTGTTTCCGATACTCTGTAAGTAATGTTCTTGACAGTGTATTTTATATTTGACGGTACAAAAGCGCATACAGGCGCTTGCTCAATAAAATTGCCCTCTGCATTCTTTGTATATGTCATAGGCCGCACCATAGCAAATGAACCGTCAACGGATATAACCTTTGCAATATACGCCGTATGTATATTTATAACGGCATTGCGTATAAGCGTATGTAAAAAATTCATATCCATAACAAACATCTCCTTTTATGTCTTTCTCAGAACACAATCCCAAGGATAATTTCTGTATGAATTGCCCGAAACTATACCTTTACTTGTATTCCTTGCCTCGACAGTGGTACCGCCGTCCTTTTGAACCAATGCGGCGTGATGTACTTTATTAAGAAGTACATCGCCTTTTTCCATACCTGCGCCGCTCGACAGATTACACGAACTCGTAACGTCTTTAAAACCGCACGCAATAAAAGCGTCATACATATTCCCTGTGTATGACGCGCCTTTGTTTTTAACCTGTATTCCCGCCTGCTGATAGGCAGTAATCACAAATGAGGAACAATCATAATGAGGTCCCCAGCGTGTTGCTTGACTATATTTATGACTATCGTCATTCGCAATCTTGACCGCCCAACTGACAGCTTTGTCAATAACACTGCCGCCTGATGAGCTGCTTGAATCGCCCTGCGTGTCTTGCGGTACAATTTCCGTTGTTACATTTTCAACACATTTAATCTGCGTTACCGCGCTTAATCCATCATAGGAATGTGCGCCGCTTCGTACTCTGAAAGCACCTTTACATCTGCGGCTGTCAACGTCCACAATAGCGGCGGTAGTCATACGATGTTGTGAAAGCATATTGATATTGTAGCCTGTAACATTGTCCTTGTATTCCTCATAGGTGTTCGATTCCTCAAACGGTTCTGGACTTCCTATCATTCCCGTACTTGCACATACTGTAAAACGAATATTATCGCCCTCGCCGGGAGGTCGGCAATATGCTTGTTGTTTGTTTACCCAAACGGATGAGCCGCATACATTGGCGTATGTTTTTATATTCTCCGTTATACTGCCCTTTACAGTGGTTGCGCTTGTATATGTATGGTCGCGCTTTATGCTGAATACCGCAATCGGCAAACCTACCATTTCAAGCAAACTTTTAAGTATATAACTCGCCTTTGTACCTGCTTCAAATGTTTTCTCAATAAGATTTCCGTCTTTATAATCAAAATTATCCAGCGCATATATAGTTGTGATTTTGTCGCATTCCTCGTGAACTGTCTTGACCTTTGATATTCTACCGTGCAGAATAACGCCTATGTCATTATCATATCCTGCGGAAACTGTAATCTCCTTATCCTTTTTGAAATTATTTATAGTTGTATCGCTGAGGTTATATATGACAATTTCAGATTCATTAGGAACTATATCATCATCAAAAGGAATATCATACTCAAAGTCAAGAACATCATTTGTTAGTCGTGTTTTCTCAGTTTCAATAATAGCCTTAAAGCTAAATTGACCTTTCGGCGACTCCGCCTTTCCCTCTTGTGAAAGAGCAATATTTAAGGCACTTACCAGCCGTGAAGCTTTATCTACATTATGTCCTTCAATAATTCTTTCCGTAGCCATTTAATCACCCATATTCTCAATCTCAAGGAAAACAGTTTCATTGAAATTATCCCAAGTAACCCGCTTTTCTGTATCCGTATTCCCCTTTGGTATTATACACAATGATGGGAATATACCCGGCTTATACAAATACTTAAAAAGCTGCGCGCCGTAAATTATAGGCTCAATACAAATCAGTTTTCCTGATTTATATAAACCGATAGTAAATAAGTCAACTGTTTCATTGTACCGTATTTCAAGCTCGTATAAGTTTCTCGGCAATGCAACAGTAAAGCGATACGGAATATTCTGTTTTTCTATTAGTATTCTATCTTTCTGAGTAGCCATATCCTCACCTCATACCAAGAAGTATTTTTACATAGTCCTTCATAGTTCTAAAATCACCGTATGTAGAAAAGGCATTAGGATTTTTCGCCATCACCCAATCTACAGCTGAATAATTTTTACCGTCAATAGCCGCTCTCTTTAAATCCTTATAATCCGCATTATCGGCAGCAACCAATCCCCATACTGTATCTCCCGGCTGTGTTATATACCACACCTCAGAATTATCACCTGTTGAAACCTGCTGAATACCACCATTTTTAACACTACTGTCTACATTATCGGCTGTCAATTCACTTATTGTATATGAATTAGCCGCCATTCGGCACTCTTCAAGCGACATTGTAAATTCAGCGCCGCCTGCTATTGTATGAAGGTGAGATGTTGGAAAACTAACTATCTGATAATTTGCAAGCGCATTTCTGCCATCATATTTTATCAATGCGCCTGTTTCCCAAAATCTATTTAACTGTTCTACTACCCACGCGGCAGTTCTGCTAACACTGCTTTCAGTCAGGCTATCATTCACAGTATCATAATTTATAAATTCTGTGCGTATTCTGCCCTTTTCGCCGTTATATGTATTGCTGAAAACAATATCGTTAAGTTCCTCTGCGTCAGCCCAATAATCTCTGACGGTATAGCTCGTTGTAGATTTATTGATTATATCAAAGGCGCAAATGTCTTTATATGCGTTTTGAATGCGAACTTTACCCTCATACGGCATACTTACCTCAAATACAACAGATTTTATATTACTGCCGTTCTCCGCAATCGGTACAGGCGTTCCCGTTTCATCAAGATAACGAATATCGCCCGTATCAACCCACTTAGTACCATTTTCAAACGCCAGCAATTCATTGTTAAGTCTTTCAAAACTCATAGTATCAAACTTACTGCCGTCCCTCTTAACAAGAGAAATCCACGCCTTAATGCTGACTTGCGATTGTTTTCCTGTTTCTGAAGAATACGCCGTATAATCTACAATTTTACCTTGCAGGGATAACACCTTCGCTTTGGGTTTTATTGTATCTGTTATATCAATACCTGCCTCAACAGAATGTGTACTTTTATTTACCTCTCTGTTAAGGTCTTCCTTGATGACGTGTACATAAATACCATTCATAAGCGCCATTTTTATATCCCTCCTTTGCAAAAACATAAATGACGCATTTTATGCGTCATTTATGTTTCCTGTATTGGTTCTGTTTGTCTTGACATACTGTCAAACACTTCGCTCATACTTTCTTTAGCCCATTTCTTAACCTTTCTTTCAAGTGTTCTTTCATCTTTAACGCCGCCGTATATAGTAAGATAAAACTGAGGACTGTATGTATTATACTCTGTATGAGAATTATGGCGGTTTACAGTTTTATAAGAATCTGACGTTTTCGTTGCCTGACCTTTTTGCGTATAATCTTTCAGATTATTCCAAAACTTATCAAGCGGCAATATCGCTTCCGCACCTGATTCGCCGCCAACCATTGCATTGCCGTTATTTATTCCAAACATAGTAGGCTTTGTCATAATGCCGCCATTTTTATACCACTCAACATCAAATGACGGAGTTGACGGCGGTTCCATTGAAAAAATACCATTTATTTTGAAATGTGGCAATTTGATTTTAGGCAACGCCCAAGAAAAGTTTAAGGCATTTTTCAGCTTGTTTACTTCGCTTCTTATCGAAACGACCGCATTTGAAAACAGAACAACAGCTTTCTTTAAACCTGACTTTAAGTTTAAATTAAAAGAATTCATACCATTTTGAATACTTAAAATATTCTGTGTCATCGTTAAACTTATTTTATTCTGAATTGCTGTCATACCGCTGTCCACTGTTGTCTGTAATAATAAAAATGCCGCCGCACCTGAGGTAGACGCGAACACAATAGTCATACCGAACATATTAAAATCATTTGTAGATGATTGCACTAATGCTATGGTTATATTCAATCTCTCGTCTATATTTGCCAAACTTGTATTAACGATATTTGATACTATACCAAAGAAATTTTGCAATGCCATAGCAACACTATTAACCGTTTCTAATTGAGCAACAACTTCTCCTGCACCTGTAAAGAACCCTTTTGCATTATTCATAAAGTTTGTCAAGGCAGTCCCTTTACCTGCTATATTCCCCATTTCCGTTTTATTTATAGTGTTCAATATATCAAATAATTGAGATATTTTATTAAAATCACTAATTACGGAAATTGAATTATAGAATTTTGCCATACCCTCACCAAACGGAGGTAATTTTTCAGCAAGTTCCGCAAAATCATTTGTTCCACTGAATAATTGTGCAATACCTCCAGAATTAGGTACATTGCCTATATCTTTAAGTGATTGAAACAATAATTTCGCATTTTCAAAACCTGCTGTCGGCAAATCTGCTATTTTCGCAAAAAAATTCAGCACATTTTCATTGGATAATTGTTTTAAACCATCAGCAAGCGCACTAAAATCATTTGTACCGCTAAACCATTGAGCAAGACCGCCCGTATTTGGTATATTACCTATATTTTCAAGCGACTGAAATAATGCAGCCGCATTCGTAAACCCGTTTGAGGGAAAACCTGCTACTTTTACAAAAAAGCCCTCTGCACTTTCAGCAAAGGCTGATAGTTCTTTTCCGATACCAACAAAATCAGGACCGCCAGTGAAAAAGCTTAAAATATCATTTCCTGCTATCAATATCATAAAACTACCGATTGAGCTAAAGAAACTGCCTATACCGCTTACATCAGCACCGTTAAATACACTAACTAACGGCTTTATTAACTCTGCAAAATCAGATAAGTTTTTACCTATTTTCGGTAATGAATTACTCACTCCTTCACCAATACCGCCGATTAAAGACCCTGAAATTTTACCAATAATATTAAATAGATTAGCAAGCGTTTCTCCGCCCTTTGATATAAACTCATCAAAATGCGGTATTGCTGATAATGCACCGAAAGCTATAATAATAGCCGAAAGTCCACCAAGCACCAAAGCTATATTTGCTAAACCCAAAAGAATAACAGGAGCAGGTATCATACCTACAATACCCGCAAATAGCGATAATGCCGCGCCCACCGTGCCTAATACTGCAATAATCTTTACAATTTGCATTATTCGATTAAGGTCAAAATTTATAAGCGACGTTGCACCTATCAATAAGAACAATGCAGACATTCCCGCTACAATAATGGCTATATTCGCAAGACCAAGCGCAACGCTCGATACAGGAATATTACCAATTAAACCTGATAATGTGGCTAACCCTGAACCAACAAGCCCAAGAACTCCGATTACAGCAATAAACTTCATTATAGACTTAATATCTGTTAGTTTTGCGGCATATGGAGCTAACGCCATTAACCCTACTGCTAAGGCTGTCATTCCTGCTATTATAATAGCTAAGTTTGCCATACCTTTTAATATTGTAGTAGGTTTTGCTTTAGCAAGGCTTTCAAACGGACTTAACATACCGCCTATCGGATTATCTTTTGATGATTTCCCAAATAACCCTGAAATCTTACTAAATGCAGACATTACACCTTTAATTAAGAGCATAGCACCTACAAAACCCAGTAAATACGGTATAGCTTTTCCGATTGCCTCAGAATTTTCGTTTATTAAATCAGCAGTCCACTTTATTGCAGGTATTAAAGAATTTACAACAACGCCTGCCGCGTCTGCAAATTCTATATTTATAATACGCGCAAGCTGTGAAAGTGCCGAACCTGCGTCATTATATTTTATGTCCGACAGTTCTTTAAGCGCATCTTTCGTACCGTTTATCTCTCCGTTAATATTAGCTAATGCAAATACTCCATCTGCGCCTAAATCCTCCCACATAGTTCCGAAAAGATTAACGCCTGCTATATTCTGCTTAATAGGGTCTTTCATTTTTTTTAAAGCATTTACTGTTTCCATAAACGCTTGTTTTGCACTGTCGCCGCCTTTGCTGAATTTTTTAACCATCTTATCAGATGAAAGTCCAGCAAGACGAAACCCTTCAACCGTAGTATCCGAACCATCTTTGACACGAACGCCAAACTCTTTTACTGCGTCACCTAATTTATCAACACTAAACGTACCGTTAGCGGCTCCACTGACTAAACTATTAAACATTTCATTAGCAGAAAATCCAAGCTGCTTGTAATGTACGGCATATTCATTGATAGTGTCAAGTAAATCTCCGTTTTTGTCCAATCCGTTTTGTGCACCTTGAACTATAAGGTTATATGCGTCCTTTCCTGATACCCCAAATTGGTCCATCAGCATTTGTGCCGACCTTACACTTTCAGTTACATCAAAATCAAATGTATCGGATAATAAAAGAGCGTTATTTGTTGTTTCAGCTACCGCCTCACCAACCATTGAAGTATTGTTCTTAACTATTGCCATTGCAACCGCAACATCATTTATACTTTCACCCATACCGTTTTTATACAGGTCTTTTATATCTTCTCCATACTGCTTCATCTCTTCCACATTTACGCCTGTTGCGGCACGGAACTGATTTAATGCTTTTGTATTATCATTCACACCGTCCCATATAGATTTTAACCCAAGAGCTATTCCTAAACCTGCCGCCGCTGATTTAAGACTGTCTATACCAGACTTCATACTCGAAAATGAATTTTCTGCTTGTTCAGCACTTTCCTCAGAAGTTTTGCCTATATCTTTTAGTTTTGTGACAAAGCCACTGGTAGCCTCTTTTGCGCTGCCAAGTGCGTTCTTAATTGTTTGAATTGGGTGTTTTATCTTATCGACTCCTGAAGACGCTATTTCTTTCAGCTTTTTAACAAAGGTATCTGTATCTTTCTTTGCAGAATTTATATTACCTTTAACTGAATTAAAATCAGAAGAAATTTTATTCGCTGATTTTTTTATTTCAGAACCCATATTCTGAGCGTCTTTTGTCAATTCTTTTATAGAGTCATTTCCCTTATTTATTGCACTTGTAATTTCTTTACCTGATTTATTTGCTGTTTTTGCAATATCAAGCAAAGAATTTTCACCATCATCAACGGCTCCTGTAAGAGATGATTTCATCTCATTTATATCATCAACAATATCTTGAAAGGGCATTTTCTCGACTTCAAAACCAACCTGCACAACGTCCTCACGCACAACATTTTTTCCTGCCACAAAAACACCCCCTTTTCAAGTTAATTTTCACTTTCCGCAATCATTCTGTCTAATGCGGCATTCGCCTCCTCAATCTCAGACGGCAGCATTTGATGAAAAACTGTATTATAATCAAAACCAATATCTGAAAGAACCAAACGCCACATATGCCAACGGTCATCTACTCGCTGTTTTATTTCATAGGTAGTTCTATTCTTTGCCTCGAAACTTGCCCTGCATTACAGCTGTAGCCCATTTTACAACTGCATTCATATCATCAGCATTATCAAAGCTGTCAGGGGTAAGTCCTTTCGGCTCAAGAATAACATTATCAAAAATGTACTGAGCAAATTTCTTTGTGCTGATATTGCTTGAACCGTCAATATAGTTTTCATCTACCGCGTCAAGTGCCGCCGAAAGACCGTTAAATTGCGCCACATATTTAACGCCGTTAATTTCTTTTTCTCTCTGATAAAATTTAATTTTATTTTCTGCCATTTCAAACACTCCTTCTTATATGTTTTCAGTCGTGTAATCGAATACCTTAAACTGAATTTCCCTTGAAGCTGCCGTCTTGCCGTGGTCAAGTTTAGGCGGTTTAATAATTCTTGCGTGTTCTCCGCCAAAACGCTCGCCTATTGACGGATTTTTCACCCATAATGGCGCAACTGTTTTATTTTTATATGCGTCAATCAGCATAGCTTTCTGAGGACTATTTGTTAAAACAGTCAATGTAACTGTGCCTAAATCATTATTGTTTTCACTTGTCACAACATCACCCTGAGCGCCGACTGTCGTTTCAAAGCTATCCTCGTCTTTCTCGCCTGTAACCATATCCTCACCGACACCTGTAATTGCAACATTATCAAACGTGATAACACAGTCTTTTGCATTATAACTTCTGTTTACATCTGTATTCATAACTTACTCCCTCCTTATACGCTGACAGTTCCGTTTATTGTTGTCTTGTGGATTGCACCAGCAAGCTCAAATGTAAATGTACCGCCGTCATATTCTCTCTCTGCTCTCTTTTCTGCTGGCATTTCATTTCTTGTTTTAAATGAAGTCGAATAAGCGCCTATGTCGTTATTTTCCTTTTTCGGGGCAATAATACCCATTCTGAAAGCCTCTGATAATACGCCTATTGTAGCATTCTCAATCTGCGTAATGCCAATATTGGTATATCCGATTTTAGGCGTAGTGTTTTTTAGTTTCTGCACCTTATATGCGATGTTCTGCAAAACCCAATCCTTACCATCAATAACGTCAATATACTCGCCACCGATTGTTTTTCCCTCTGAGGTAATATAATCGCCTGCCGCTTCAACATATGTAAGGATATTAGCCTTTTCGAGTATCTTTATTTTTGACTCTGATAATTTTACAGGCGTTAATCCTTTAAGTGTCTTAAACTTATATGTGAAACTTCCTGGCACTCTGCCTGCCGTTGCACCTACAAGAGCCGCTTCAGGCGTTGCCGCGTCATCATTATCATAATAAAATAACACGGTGCGATTAAGCCCCTCAAACGGCTTGCAGATAGCCTTAACTGCCGTTTCAAACTCCTCGTCAGATAATGTTTCAGCATTTTCAACAGTAACGCTTGTAAAATACATTTTATCCGATGTGGTTTCAATATCCTTCGCTATCGCAATAGCCTCCTCATTGGTAACGCCAAGCGCAATAAGTTGACGCCAATCCTTTGCTTTTATATCCTTTAAAAGCTCAGATATAGTTTTCGCGCTTGCCTGTACTGCGATTTTTTCAGGCTTATTATCCTGCAATAACAACGCCTGCGCCGCCTTATATACTGCGCTTTCTTTGTTAAAGCCCTTTGCGGCCACCTCGTCAATATCCAAACGTTCCACATATGGTATATCTACTTCTTGATTGCCTATGGCAATCAAAGGCATACCAAAACCAGCGGAACCAATAGGCTTTATATCCGATATGTTTACTTTAACATCTCTCGTGTTCACATTATAACCTCCGTTTCCTCATTTTCAATTATTATTGTTTCAATCTCGCCCTCACCGAGTTCATTAACATTGATTTCGTCCATAAGAGAGAAAACAACATCAAATCCGTTGCGGTATTCATAAGCAACTGATAATAAATTATCTCTGTTTGTTATGTTTTCAAGGCGTTGCACGACAATATTATTGTCGTTTAAAAACTGTGTGCCTATATGGTCCAGCCAATCATACGCCTTTAAGCATATATTCATAGATTCTGAAGTTTTATTGGATTGCACCGTTATACTCCAGATTTGTTCTATTTGCTTTCGGTCTACACCATCAGCACACCGCCCCCAAGTGCCGCCGTTCGCGACTACGGGGGTTGTAATAGAAAAAGACACATAAGGATATTTAGGTATCGGGGCTGTTTGGTTTGCTAAAACAACCTCGCACCCTAAATATTCTTTCAGTGCCTTTACTATTGTATTTCTTATCTTGTCAAAATCAATCAACGGCGCTCACTCTCCTTAAAACGTATACATATACGTCCGCATATTCGCCGTAATCTGTTTCCTGTTCGATTTTGTATCGGTTTCCTCTGTAAACAGCATAGCAATTAAGCAAAGCGTCAGGTAATTTTTCAAACATATATAGTTCTCTGTCCTGCGCTGTATATGTACCGCCTAACTGATATAATTTCTTTTCAGATAAAGGTACAATTGCGCCTTGCTTTGTTATCGCTTTGCCCTCATCAGTAAGCCATTCACCGCCATTGTCATAATGTCCATCATTCTCGCTGACTATATCAAAAGTAGTTTTGTACTTTGAAATAAGCCTTGTAAAATTGTATAATTTCATCATTTCACCTCAAAATCAATAGCACCTATCATATGACCGCTGTCAATAAGCGGGTTTGATTTTCCGCCATTTTGCTGTAATGTAAATGGGTGCTTTGCTGGCTCACTCAAATTTCTTGCATAGTCTACAATTTTATCTCTTAGCATTTGCCCGATAAGTTCACACAATTTATCTGAGTCTATATTACCGTTAACCAAATCAGGTAGTATTTTATCAAACCTATCAAGTACCTCATCAATGTGCGTATCGTGTCCTGTACGCAAGAATGAGCGTTCAGGAATGTGTATGGTCTTTGTTGACGGCTTTAAGTGCAAGCCTTGACTATGCAAGTATTTACGCATTTTTTCTGTAACAGGTATGTTACAGCCGTATTCGTGAATACCTGCAAGCCACGCTTGCTCTCCGCCGCCTAAAACACCGACATTGACCTTTTTACCGTTCAAACATTTTAATGACGCTTCCATTTTAGGAAAATTATCTTTGACTGTCTTAAACTGAACGCCCATATTATCCCCACTTTCTTTTTGCAGGAATAAATGCGCCTCTTGATTTCAAGTAATTGGATAGCAATTCCTCAGCAAGTTCCCATATTAAATCCTGATTACTATTTGATACGTCAAAAGACTGACTCATACCACCAAGACTTTCACTTGTTACACCTGTATCCCTGTCTGATATTTCTGTATACTTTAAAATAAACAGTTTCGCACAGGCAGGCAGTTTTTTCAGTGTTTCTATATCGTTCACGTCTATCTGTAATGTGGTATGAGCTACAAGCCATTCAATAGCACATTCAACCATAAGACAAGTCCTTTCAGATATATCATCACAAGGAATACCGATTTCTTTTATATTCTCGGCAGTCATAGTGGTCACACCTTTTGGATAGCCTCAATAATCTGAGCCTTTGTTGTGCAGCCTTTAATATCAAAACCGTTATCCTTAGCGAATGTCTTTAACTGCTCTAAAGACATTCCTGTCAGCTCGACATCTATACCCTGTTCCTCACCGTTAGTTTCTTTATCATCTGCATTATTAGGCGGCACCGTTTCTTTCAGCATTTCTGCCTGTTCTGTCTTTGCACTCTCTGCAACAAGCTGTTCATCGACAGCCTCGTCCGCTTTATAAATCTTACCGTCAATCTTTACAGGATATTTAAAAGTTAATGTAGCCATCTTATTTTACCTCCAACGCATAACATTCTTCCATTCTCTCAAAAGACGGAAGCGTAATCTCTGATACTGTTGTCTTTGTGTTCACAGGGTCATCTGTAATCGTTACGGCTATTGCAACACCTGTATTTACTATAGACACATTCGCGCCCTCTTTCTGCGACAATGTTCTTTCCTCAGGAGTTGTACCATACCAAGTTTTTCCTGTAAAACTATTAGGTAACATCATAATGATGTTATCGGGATAAAATGCCTGCGTATTTCCCTTTTCATCTTTATAACGCTTAGTGTAAATAAAAATGTTTACTCCAAGTTCCTCCTCAACATAAGATTTAACCCTTGCTGTTGTGTAGTTCACATTCGCCGTTGTATTCTGTGCAAGAATACCGCTTCTCACCTTAGCACTGTTCTTGATAAGGTTAAATGTAGCCTTTGACATAAGCATAATTTCGGGGCGTGTTCCGTTTGCCTCATCCTGCGCTTCCAAAGCATCCTCCATATCTTTCATCGGGTCGCACGTTGCCGACGCTGTCCATACGTCATTTGTACCTACAATACGGCAGTAATGATTTTCTTTCCACTCGCCTTTAGGGTCATAATTATAGGTATAATTCACATTATTTGCTGTGATTTCAATACCCATATTTCCGCCTAATGGCGCAAGTAATTGCATTCTCATTCTTTCCGGCACTACATCGGCGCCGTCAACAAGCGTATTTGCATCGTCAAACACTCTGCCAAGTACTTCTGCCGCATACGGGTCGTTTGCGTCCTGTACTCTTGCAATTTCCTGTTCGTCCTCTTCTGAAACAAGCATTGATTCGCGGAAAAATGCCATCTGTGTTTTAGTTATATCTATACCTATTCTATCTCTCATCGTTGACTTTGCGTCAAACTTGCTCGGCATAAGAGAAACAGGCAATCCTTTATGTCCAGTTATCCATTTAAGGTCCAAGCCGTTTTTCTTAGCAGGCGGGAAAAAGCCAACTCCCAGATACTGTGTTTTGTTGCTCGCGACTTCTGTATAATTGTCAGCAATCGCCTCAGCCGTAAATATTTCACTTAATTTCATTACTGATTATCCTCCTCGCTATCTTTGTTCATTTCCTCGCTTGTTGGTGTAATATTTGAGAAATAAATGAGTTTTAGTGCGGATATAGCCGCTGTTGTCGGTTCTGTCGGCATTTTCTTAGCGTCGATAAAACCGTGAACAACAATAGTGCCGTTAGGATTTTCTTTCTTCACTACATCGTGGAGAAGAATACCTACGGCAGTAGCGCCATTTGCAGGAATAACCGTACCTGCCCTAATTACACCGTCAGCATTTGCAGTAATTGATGAACAATCATACGGAACACCCACATAATGGTCGTTCGCAAGAATGTTTACCTCTGCTACTGTATGTTTTGTTTCAAATTGCATTACTTCTTACCTCCTATATAACTATCAAGCACACTGCGCGCCTGTTTATTCGCCTCTGCTGTCCTCTTGCCGAGTTTCTTAGCAATGTCGGTATTTTTATCCTCACCGTCTGCACCTTTACCGCTTTCAGGTGAGCGTCCGTTGTTTTTAAAGGTTTTATCAACCTCTGCCGCAACCATCTTTTTAACAAGATTGCTGAGGCTTTTAACCTTTAAATCAATTTCTTTTTCGTCTTTACCCATAACAAGGTCAATAAGTTCAAGAGCCGTTTCGCCTCCATCATCAAGCCCAGCCTTTTTAATTGCGGTTATAGCATAGAAACGGTTTTCACGTTCCGTAATTTCCGCTTCACGCTTATTATGCGCGTCTTCCTTTTCCTTGTCCTCAAATTCTTTAAGCTGTTCAGGTGTTAAACCCTTTTTCATCAACTCTGAAACCTGCGTTTTTATTGCCTCATTATCCGCTTTTAAGCCTTTTGCAACTTCAGCAACTGCATTCTCAATAATAGCCTGTATGTTAAGCTTTTTGTCTTTATCCTGATTACCTTTGTCATCGCCTTTACCTTCAACACCCTCGCCGCTTTTGTCCTTATCGTCTGCGCTCTCATCAAGTACCTGCTTATCCCTATTGTCTTCGTCCTTGCTATCTGTACCAACGTCAGAACCTTTACCAAGTCCTCCGAATAATCCCATTACAAAAACCTCCTACTATAAATTATTTAAACAGTTTTTCGCCATATTCAGGGCATAAATAAAGCACATAAGCTCAATTACTTATGTGCTAAGGTGGTATGCCACCAATATTCATTTGTACCACTCCTTTTTGATTAAGCGGCATTATTCAAAGTGCCTGCCTGTTACCTTATAAAATTCTTCATCGCTCATTATATCGTGGGAAGTATAACAACGACAATTACAGTCCTCAGAAGCGACACCTGATTTACCGGGACAATTTGTCTTTGCTCCACTGCTTAAAACAAATTTATCATTTTGCAGAACTGTAACACCTTCCATTTGTTTGTGATTAGCGTCTTTAGTTTTTCTTACTGCATTATCTTTCATTGTGCGCCACGTCTTAACCATTCTATATCCTGTCTTTGTTCTTTTCAGAGCTTCATCAGATTTATTTGCCGCATCATCAAAAGCGGTTTCGCGTACTCTATGTCCCTCTGTTCGGACAACATTCATAGCTTTTTTATAATCGCCGTCAAGCCGTTCCGCAACTTTGCGCGCCATTGTAGGCATTGTATCGCCGTTAGTAATGCCAAGCGTTATATCTTGCTTGATTTTATATACAACGTCCCTACGATGCCGTTCAAGCACTTCATTAAGTGTCAGTTTCTTAACCGGATTTTTTACCGATTGCGTTACCGTTCGAGCCGATATTCCTTTTAAAGGCTCTAATGCTTTAACTGTTTTCTTTTTTACGCGCCCTGTATCAATAACTGCGTCCACCATACCGCCGTAGCATAGTTTATATGTACTCTCCATTGTCGCTTGTATTTCATCTCTCACCTGCGGAGTAAGTACGTCAATACGTGCAAGTATCTCTTCAAGAAATTTAGCTTTTTTGCTTGCGTTTCTTAAATCAGAATAATTTAATTTGCCATCTTTAGCGGCATATTTAGCAAATTCAACGCCTATAAATCCTTGTAATTCCGTTACGCACTCTTTATATAATTTCCTTATCTGCTTTTCAGCTCCTGCGTCCCTATGCTCGGCGATACGTCTTAACTGTACTAAGGCTTTTTCTATTTCACTAAGTTTTTCAGCCATTCACTCACAACCTTCAAGAGATTTTTACTGTCTGTCTGTTTCCCAGTTTCCTCGCTGATAATGTTATCGTCTATTTCCTCTTGAACATCTTTATCATCATCAAACAAGCTCGGAATATCACCTTTATCCTCCTCAATTGTCTGCATAACATAATCAACATCATCAATGCTTGATAATGCTATCTGATACGCAATCTTTTCAGGAACACCAGCGCTTATAAGAGCCTGTGCCGCTTGTGCTTCGCTAAGAATATCAAGAGGAAAATTGCGCTTAAAGTCCATCATACACTGCATAGGGTCAACCGTAATCTTACGTTTCGCCCAACTGCTTGACAATAGCTTGAACATATACATACCTGCCGACTGCATTTTAGCTTGAAATCTACCGCATTTTGTTTCAAGTCCTGTCAATTTAAACTTTAAAGCTATACCACTTGCGGAATAAAACGCCTCATCGCTCAAATTAGGCGTTTGACTAAAACGGTATATATTGTTCTCTGTTCTATTTAAGTGATTTTCTGTAAAAATATCGTTTATATCCTTTGTTAAGAAATAAATTTTACCCTCTTTTGACCCTGAATGGTATTTAAAAGCACCTGTTTTTTGTGCTGCGCCTATATCCTCATCGCTTATATGGATATTCTCGAACACCATATATGCTCGTGCAAAACCTTCTACCTCGTTATTGCAATCAGACATAGAACGGTCATATGCGTCTATAAGGCTCAAAACCTTTTCCGCATCACCAACCATCTCTTTGTTATTCGGTATTATAAACAAAGGACAATAATCAAAACAATGTAATGCACGTTTCTTTAAAACTAAACTGCCAAGATTACCCTCATAGTAATATATATACTGCTTATCGTAAAGCTCAACTTTCCATATTGTTTTACGGTCTATTGTCTTTGTAGAGTAATATCGTATCGCATATTTAGGTTCAGTAACTTCGGTATCTGATAAAACTATTGTTTCATACGGTGCTACCGTCATTACGCTTTCTTCGCCGTCTAAATTGATATAAAGCAAACGTCCCGAATAACCGCAAATGGCAGCATACTTTGTTGTTTCCATATCCACATCAAACATATTATTGCGATACACGAAGTCTGTAAGATGCTTTTTGGCGATTTCTACCTCATCATCGCCACCCGTTTCTTGCTCTGACTCTTGTGTTGTGCTATAACTGTATCCGATAGGCTTTCCTGAAAAATATCCGACCTTGAAATCGACTATCTCAGAAAAGAAATCGTTATTCAGCTTATTATTGACAATATCGTCTTCATCTTTAAATCGAGGGCCGCGTTTGAATATAGGCACGCTGTCCTCATCATTTCTATACCGTTTATAAAGACGTTTGTTATATTTTGAATTATTTTTATGCTTGTATATTATGTCATACAACATTTTTAAATCAATACCCTCTGCCGGCAATACACCCTTGACCGCAATTTCATCTAATGCGGCAGTTTCAGCCGTATAATTTGGATATATCTCGATTTCTTTTCTCATTTACTCGCCAACTTTCTTAATTTGTTTACTATTTTCCTATCAAACTGAACAAATTTACCGTTACATATGCTCGTTCCGCATTTAGTGCATACGCTTACATCATTTATCTTTTTCCATATATGCTTGCACATAATTACAACCTCCGCGCGCTACTTGCACTTGAACCGTGCTGTAACGGCTCTGTCGCATAACGTAAAGCGTCCATTAAGTGATTATCCTTGTCAACGGGCTTATTAAGTCTATTTCCGTGCTTATCCTCAAGCCAATGATATGTTTGTATCTCATTTTTGAAATGCTGACACGTTTTGTCAATAATGATTTTATATCCTTGCAACCAAAGAATGCCCGCATTAACACTGTTAGGACCTTTGATAGCCGCAGTTGCGTTTATACCGTGTCTATTCATCTCGGCAATAATTAAATCGCCTGCGCTGTCACAGGTTATAAATTCGCTCTGCGGTACTTTTTTCTTAACCGCTGATATTGTTTCATCAAACAGCATTTTAGATTGATAAAATTCATCAAAAACATAAATCTCTTTCTTTGCGTTATTAACGTGAACTCGAATATAAGCATTCGGGTCATTACTAAAGCCAAAGTCCATACCATTGTAAATATTATTAAATGAACTGCGGATTTTGGATAAATCTCTTACCGTCCAATTTCTGAATATAACGTCGCCAAGTACACCCCACTTGCCGAGCGTGTATACCTCATAGAAATATCTGTCGCTCTCGTTTTCAAGTTCCTCTATATCGTCCTTTGTCAAGAAATGATTATCCTTGTATGTACTGTGAATAATAAGCAGGTTGTCATCACTGTAAATGTCCTTCGTATCGTCCCAACCGCCAAAAAATTCTTTATATATCCAATGCGTTTGCAATATCGGGTTGAAGCTAAAAATTATGCGTTTCGGGACATCTGATAAACCTCTCAACCTTTTTCTTAACTGCTTATATGAATTGTAGTCAATTTCAGTTGCCTCCTCAATCCATATATCAGTAATGACGCCCTCTATCGGCGTAATTGATTTTAGCTTCTCTACATTGTCAAGACCTGCAAAGAGAAATTGCCTGTTATTATCTTTACAGGTTATAGTTAAATCGCCTTTTCTAATAATGAATTTATGCTCTAATCCCATAGTGATAATGGCTTTAATGATTTCATTGTATACAGATTTTCGTACCGTGTCGGCAACATTCCGGACTACTAAATAATTTCTGCCCTTTATTACGTCCATAACCGCCCTCTGCGATAAAAAATAAGACTTGCCGGAAGAGGAACCGCCGAACAATATCTGTACCCTGCGTGTATCATTGACATAGGGTAAATATTTATCGTTAATTAAGAGTTGTTTCCTAATCATTGTCAATCCTCCCTGCGGTGGAGGCTGGCATTATTTCAAAGATTATGCTCTGATTTTCCTCGCTCTCTGTCTTTTCTACCTGCTTATCGCCCCATTTCGGACGCTGACGGTTTTTCAGCCAAAATATACCTGCTGTTACATCAGGCGCAACCTCTTTGACTGTTGTTGTAGTAACCGTACCCTTTGCTGACTCTACCGTCTTAACCTCTGTAACCTCATAACCTAACGCCCTTTTCAATAACGCATTTTCGACCTGCGTATCAACAATATCCTTCCCTTTTTTTAAGGTGTGAAAAATGGGAAGATGTTTTGATTTCCAATTTTCAAGAGTTCTGCGCGTTATTCCCATATTTTGAGCTATTTGCTCATCTGTCAAGCCATCACGCGCCCAAGCCTCTAACCGAAGCAGACCCTCATCTGTCAACCACTCTTGATATTTGCCTTTTGCCATTGAAAGTCCACCTCCTTGCTACTGAATTTATATATTACAGGTGGTAAACACAGGGCATTCCGCGTTTCGTTAATTCTCTATTTAAGGCTCTCAGCTTATGCCGGCATTTATGCCAGCGCTTATTTTTCCTCAACCATCGTTTTATGAATATGTACCGTCTTATTCTTTGCCGCATATTATCACCTCTTACACGCAAAAAGCGCCTTCATCGGCGCTTACCATTTATTATTGTCTATTAAATTCCTTACAAGCATTATTGCATTGACATCGGGCGGAACGTGTTTCTTTGTTACCTTGACCTTTCCTGTGTCTTGCTTGTTCTTGTCGAATATAACTTCCCTTTCCTCAATATCATACCCGCGAGCCTTTTTTAATAATAACTCACGCATTTCATTTTTTACATCATTACACACTTGAAAACACCTCTGTTTTGTTATATAATAATGCAGATAGTTAAAACTTCGCGAGGTAAAAACTATCTGCGTCAGAGGTGTTCTCTCTGATGTATCGGCGTAGGGTGCTGGTAACACCTTACGCCTTTTTTAATTTCTCTTTCTGGTAAAGAAGTAGAAAAACGGCGTATCTAAAGCCGCAATAATAAACTTAAACAAGTATTGACCTATCATCATTGTAAATAACTGTGGCAACATTGATTTATCAAATAACCAACCAAAACCTATTCCGAATGATATGCCTATAAAAAGAAATGTATCTATAATCTGGCTTGTCATTGTTGAAGCGTTATTCCATATCCACCGCTTTCCTTTACTTTCAGCATTTCTCATAAAATGTGTCCTTATCTTATGAAATATATACACGTCCCAAGTCTGTGAGGCATAATACGCTATCATACTACCTATTACAAATATGTAATTCTGACCTAAGAGTGTTACATATGCCTCCTGCACTGTATTATCTGCTGTCGGTATGTATCTTGTTAATATAATCAATATAGTTGCAAGTATCTGACCTATAAAACCATATCGTACCGTAGCGTTAGCCTCTTGCTTTCCCCATATCTCACCAATTACATCTGTCATTAAAAAAGTAATGGCATAACAGAACACCGCACCGGGCAATGTTATAACTGTCCCAAACAAGTTTACGCCTGTATAAAATAATTTGCTTGTTACTACATTTGAAATGACAAGGCTGACTGTAAATATAATCTGTAAAATTGATAAATTGCTCTGTGTCTTTTTCATAATCTTAATATCTCCTCATATCCATATATTTTTGGTATTTTACCCATTCTTTTAAATTGTGAGCGACTAATTCGCCTATTTTCACTTTCTTATTACCTTTTTCTAATACTCTTGCACTGACATATTCTCCATTAAAAAAATGAATTTGCTGTCCTCGAGAGGCAGCCGTATTATAGCTTGAACTGTCCACACTGTAAAACTTGTATTTATGGAGTTCTTTTGTCTTTGTAAAGCCTAACCCGTGAACCTTTACATTTCTTTTATAGGCATAATTTATCAGCTTGCGGATAAGATTGTACTCTGACGCTTTTATTTCGTGTGTTACAATACCACCTATTGCAATATAGCTGTATTGCTCACATAAGCGTTTCCAATAATCGACTCCTCGCCCTTTATGCCAAACAGGAATACATTGACGCCCCGTTTCATTTTCTATTTTATTGCGCCATACTTCCACCTGCTGAATACCGAACACGCTATCAACATCAAGCTCGAAAAAGTATTTGATGTTGTATTTCTTTATAAAAGCAATATACCGATTGACATATTCGTTCATTTGCTTTAATGTTACTTTTGCTCCGTTCATATATGAGAAAGCACCACTATCAAGCAAAAAATTATCATTGTCAACAATATTTAAAGCTTCTAAACATTTTTTCTCACCATTAAAAAAGGTTTCAAGAATATATAGTGGATTACATTCTTGAATGGTTTTCTTTTTTAATGCTTTTGTCATTCCACTACTTGTTGCCGCCAAATAAACTCTCATATCTCAAATTTGTGTCCGCAATTCGGACATACCGCCGTTTTCTTTTCGCGTTCCTTTACGATTTCCGTATCTTGCAAAAAATCATCATCTGACACATTTAAATCCATATCGCTTAAATCAGGAAATTTATATGTGCTTAAATCTATATTGACTGCCTCCAGCTCGGCCGCAAGTTTATCAAATGTCCACGTTGTTAAATCCTGCGTCTTGTTAATAACAAGGCGTACCTCTCTTACTTCATCGTCCGTCAATTCGTCCGCTATAATGCAAGGTACTTTTTCAAGTGAACATTCAATAGCTGCCTTTAGCTGTGCCTCTCCGTCTATGATAACATCGTTTTTATCAATCAGTATCGGAGTCAAAAAACCATAGTCGTTTATAGACTTTGTAACTGCCTCTACCGTTTCATCGTGGTTCCTCGGATTGTTGTCATATACTTTCAATGCCTCAACGAGTTTCATTACTATTTTAATCTTTGTCTGCATTTGCTCACCTCATTATCAAAATATTAAGAAAGGACACCGAATTTTCTTGCTCGGTGTCCCTCTTGAAATGACTAAAGTTCTGTACTCTGATTTTGAGTACATTTACTCTATTATAAATTATAACATAGGAAAACGGGACAAACGGGACAAATGGGACATTTTTTTAAATTTTTTTCAAAAATCTCGCGCATTTTTTCTTAACACTGTCCACTAATCTAAATTGCTTATCCGCTGAAAGGTCTGGATACATTATTTTTACAACATCTATCCACTTTATATCCTCTTTACCGTTTATGTATTTATGCCGTATTATCCTGCGTATAAGGCTGTCAGGAATATTATCGACAAAATGCTTTATGGCGTCCCTCTGGGCTTTTAATTGTTGACAACGCTGTATAGCAGTTGCACATTCATATGTAGCACCTTTAACCGACATAGTATGCTGTGTGTATGGATAATCCTTGTCTGAACCTTTGACGGTATCGTGTACTGTGCTATCTCTTATGGTTTTATTTAATTCCTCAATTTCTGCAATAATACTACGGTACTGTTTTAAATCGTCCTTTGTCAATGGTTATTCCTCCCTGCTCCTTCTGTAATTCTTTATAATCTTACATATCATTTCATACGATACCCCAATACCTTCCGTATTGGCTATCTGTTTACGTGTCTTACCGCTATTAAACAGTTTTATAATCTGCTCTTTTTCATACGGTGTTGTACGGTGATTTTTGTATATTGAAACTGCTTGCGGATTTTCTGTTTTATAAAATTTGCATTTACCACATTCCATCACTTTTAATGCTTTACAGCTTTCCGACCCTGCTTTGCTTTTGTGATATGCAAAGCAATCTTTATGTACCATTATTTATCTCCTTTCGGCTCGTCCAATCTCTGTCGATATTCGGTAAAGTACCACATCAATTTGTCACGGAATATATCACGTGCTTTATCCGCTGCCTGAAATGAAGAAAAATATACCTCACCAATACCGCGTAAATTGCCTGCCGCTCTGCATATAGATAACTTAGCTTCTATGTAACTATATGTAATACACCATCGCTCGCCTTCATCATTCCAATCTACCGCCTCATCATTCAATGCCTGCCACTGACGCATACGGTGCATAAGCGTTTCAGCGTTGGCAATATCTGCAGCGAGTTGTTCATCATTGTAGTAGTTACCTACTGAATAATTTTTGTCATCTTCCCGCATATTCTCTTCAGCCATATCACAATAACGGTCTTTGTAAACAGTATAATATTTTTGTTCTTTATTCACTCTCTCATATCCTGTACTCGGTCTTTCGCTTTCCGCCGCGTCAGCTTCTTTTTCCACAGGACGGCATATGTATTCTTTTCCGTCTATAATTAACTTTATATCACTCATTTTAAATTCTCCTTAATTCTTTTTACACTCCTATTGCATATTCCTCTATGAAGTCATTAATACATTCCATTATGCGGTCATATGTATCTACTCCTACATAGGTTGCACTTTTGTTTATGCAATTGACCTCAAGTGTCTTGTCTTTAAAATTGTAATGTATGCTTATATCCATATCATCAGTACAGTGTCGGTTCATAAGTTATTCCTCCAATCTTTCAAATTCCTCTACATAACACCAACTCTGCGGCGGACGCTGTAAATAACAATCTCTGCATTTATTTCCGTCAAGGTCTTTACAACCGTTTTCCTGTATAGAACGCCATAAGCATTCGCTGTCATATTTTTTAAACTCGCTTAACTTTTTCGGCTTGTCATATATTACAAGGTCGGATATGTGCCAAGTGTAGCCACTATTTTTGATACCCAAATATGCCTTTATGTCTTCAATCGTTAAACACGCCTGCTTTAACTTATTTGCTTGCGTATTATTTACACAATATAAAATATCGTCAAACACCGCTATTTTATCTATATCATCACATACAAACTCGCCTATGACTTTGCTATTTAAAACATAGTTATCTGGATAATTCTCATAACCTGCAACCTCCATCGAACAACCAAATTTTATCTTTCCGTTAGGTAAGCGATATAACTCGTCCAAAAACATAGATGCACTATATATAAATTGCTTAGGTTTTGTGCAATAGATATAACACTTAAATGGTACATCTATTTTCGGGCGGTTCTTGCGGATTTCCACCGTCTTTTTACCGCTTGCGATTAACTCGCAAGATTTAGGCTTTATACTTAGTAATACTGCTTTTATTTCTTTCATTTCAAAAACTCCTTAAATATGCAATTTAAACGTATCCAATCTGCAAATGGTTTTATTACAGCTCTGGCAATAAACCATTTTACCAGCGATAGTCTTTTCTGCATTATCGTACATTTCTCCGTTATAATCTTCACTTCCATCAAAATTCATATTGTATCTAATGCCTATAAGATTTGTTTTTGTATATACGCCTTCTGTGCTTCCGCAATGCGGACACTTATTAAATTTCATTCTGATACCTCGCTTTCAATGCCTGTTGTGCCACCTCGCGTGTAAGGAATACAGTTTTACCTATATCCGTAAAATAAATCTCAGTAGAAACATAAGGATAATCTTCTCTTTCATAATGTAATTCCGCCATATAAGAAACTACACCATTATTATCTATGTAGTTCGATATAAAAATAGTTTCAACTGTGCATTCCTCCACAACCCCCTCACTAAGTTCATATACTGTATCGCCCACCTTACACGGAAGACGTTCAAGCCATCCCTTTTCCTCTGCGTCCTCATATTTAGCAAGTCGCTCTACCGCTATTCTTATCGGTTCACTGTTTCTTATCTCGCTGTCAAGCACTGTTTGGTCTATCGGCGGGAACTTAGACGCGTCAAGCGTCACAAATCCGTTTGGATATGCTTTTGTTAATCTATTCATTTGCTACCTCCTCAAAATCTTTATCCGTAAATTCATATTGTGTAAAATCTTCCTCCATCCACCAACGGAATACATCATATCCGTTTTGCCACGTCATATTTTCCGTCTTGCCACGTTGTCGGCGTATATCAAGCATACGGTCAAAGGCGTGTATATACATCTGCTCATATTTGGGGTATCTCCTAAACTCTGCATATCTACTACCCTTACCAGCCATAGGGCAACCAACACAACCAACACGGCTGAACTCGCAATATAAGGGGTTACAAGGTGTTTTGTTTTCTTTCAGGTAGTCCCATACATCTTGTTCTTGCCAGTCTATAATAGGATTTACAACGGTCGCTGACTGTCTTTCGCAACGCTCAAATAATAAACGCTTATCGTCATTATCATTGTTAAGGATAATGCGCTTGTCTTTATTTCGGTTTATATCCTCATATATACCTCTCTTTGACCTTGCACGGCTCTCAGCCCACC
>CAJUFV010000273.1 GCA_910585795.1 uncultured Clostridia bacterium
GAAAGGAATGAATATAAATATGGTACTAAAAACTAACAGTACGCTGGGGACGGTTTCGATTGCTAACAGTGTTATTGCCGATATTGCGGGAGCTGTGGCAACAAAGTGCTATGGTGTGGTTGGAATGGCTTCAAGAAATAAGAAGGATGGTATTGTAAATCTTTTAAAGCCTGACAGCATGTCCAGAGGAATAAATATAAGCGTTGAAGATGACGGAGTAGTCGTGGAAATTCATCTTGTCGCCGAATACGGAATAAATATAAATACAGTATGCAAAAGTATAGTTAACCGTGTACGTTATACTATCGAAAACACTGTTGGTATAAAGGTGAACAGGGTGAATGTAAGAGTAGAGGGTGTAAGAGTGGATTGAGAATTTTTTTCGTTAACTTAAAGCAGGTGTTTTCTTTGAAATATCATGTCTGTTATATTTGCCGGTTTTAATGAAAGAATTCAGGATGATTAATTTTGAGGGGTGATTACTATAGATATTCTGAGCGGAAAAGTATTCGCGCAGATGATTATAAGCGGCGCGAATAATCTTTATAATAATAAAAATACTGTAGATGAGCTTAATGTATTCCCTGTACCTGACGGAGACACTGGTACAAATATGTCATTGACAGCCGGCTCAATAACGGCGGAGCTAGCCAAAAAAACTTCTTTTACAGTGACAGGAGCGGCTGACGCAATGTCTTTTGCCACGCTTAGAGGCGCGCGAGGAAATTCGGGAGTTATATTGTCGCAGCTTTTCAGAGGTATTTCACGGAGTCTTAAGGGAAAAAATGAATGTACCGCGGCAGAATTCGCCGAGGCCTTAAAGGACGGCTCCGACGCGGCCTATAAGGCTGTGATGAAGCCTACAGAGGGCACAATACTTACAGTTGCCCGTGAGGCGGCGGCAGGGGCGCGCTCTGCTGTTAACTCCGAAAATGACATTATAGCGGTTATGGAGGAAACGGTTAAACGAGGCAATGACGCTCTGGCCAGAACTACGCAGACGCTGCCTGTTCTTAAGCAGGCCGGTGTGGTGGACGCTGGAGGTCAGGGCTGGATGTTTGTTCTTGAGGGTGCTCTTGAATATCTGAAAACAGGCGTTGTAACCGGTAAACAGGGCGCGGAAGCGGAAAATATGCCGGAGTCTTTGGTAAATAAGTCACAGAATGTAATAAACAGCGAGGATATAAAATTCCGTTACTGTACAGAATTTATAGTAGAAAAGAAGGAAAAGGGACTGGATGTCAATAATTTCAGAAGCGCTATTGAGTCGAAAGGCGACTGTATGCTTGTGATTGATGATGAGGAAATTGTCAAGGTGCATATTCATACTAATCATCCGGGTTTTGTGCTTGAGGAAGCGGTAAAGCTCGGCGAAATGATTAATTTGAAGATTGATAATATGAGACACCAGCACAAGTCGATTATAGAGGGCAGTAAAAATCTTGGAAATAAAGCGCCGGTTAAGGTGACGTCAAGGGATAAGGATGTTAAGAGGAAAAACAAAAAAAGTGATAAACCCAAAAAAGCGCCTAAAACATTACAGGAAGACAAGGAATACGGTTTTGTCGCCGTATGTATGGGGCGCGGAATGACCGGTATACTCAATGACCTTGGCGTTGACAGAGTGATTGAGGGCGGCCAGACAATGAATCCCAGCACGGAGGATATATTAAAGGCTATAAAACGTGTCAGGGCAAAGAATGTTTATGTTTTTCCAAATAACAAAAATATTATCATGGCGGCGCAGCAGGCTGCGAGGCTTACAGATGAAAAGAAGGTTACAGTAATAGCGACAACAAGCGTTCCGCAGTGTGTAAGCGCAATGATGGCGTTTAGTGATAAAAAGGCTCCTGATATAAACGAAAAAAATATGATTAAAGCGTCGGGAAAGGTGGAAACCGGACAGCTTACCTATGCTGTGCGTGATACGGAAATTGACGGTATGCGAATTAAAAAGAATGACGTCCTGGGTATGGTTGAGGGCAGGATAAGGTCAGTAGGCAATGATACTGATGACGTGCTTAACAGCGTTGTTTCCGAGCTTGTTGATGAAGATACGGAGTTTTTGACTGTATATTATGGTAAGGATATAAAAAAGGCGCAGGCAGACAGAATGATGAAGGCGCTTGAGGCAAAGTATGAAAAGGATGAAATAGAAGTGACTTTCCGTAACGGAGGACAGCCGCTTTACTATTATATTGTTTCAGCAGAATAACGGAGGAAAAATCGTATGCCGAAGGATATACGATATTTAAAGGGCGTAGGTGAGAAAAGAGCCGCCCTGTTTAATAAAAAAGGAATAAAAACAGTTGAGGATTTACTGTACTATTTTCCGCGTTCTCATGAAGACAGGTCGGAAACAAAGGAAATTGACAGCTGTACAGAGGGAGAAACGGTGTGCGTTAGAGTCACCGTTTTTTCACCTGTGAGGGACACGCGTGTAAGACGTAATATGCTTGTGTCAACAATGGTTGTGTGCGACAGCTCCGGCGCTCTTAATGTTGTATGGTATAATAACCGATATGTCAAGGATCAGTTTATGACCGGAGACGAATATGTTCTGTACGGGAAAATAACACGCAGACAAGGGAAACTGGAAATGGTAAATCCTGTATTTGAGAAAAAAGGAGCGGAACGATTTACAGGAAAAATTGTTCCGTTGTATCCGCTTACGGAGGGACTTACTCAGAAGGTTCTACAGTCATCAATGGAGCTTGCGATAAAGGATGTCGGCCGTCTGGAGGAATACATACCGTCTGATATACGTGAAAGGTATAATATAGCCGAGATTAATTATGCTATGAAGAATATTCATTTTCCGGAGGATTATGAAAGCTATAATATAGCCCGTGAACGGTTTGTTTTTGAGGAACTGCTTATATTACAGCTGGCGCTCTTTTCACGAAAGGATGACAAGACCGAGAAAAGAGGCTTTGCTTTTGAGGATGTGTGCTGCGTACAGGAGTTTGTGGACGCGCTGCCGTTTTCTCTTACAGGAGCGCAGAAAAAGACTCTTGATGAAATACTTAAAGACTGTAAAAGCGGTAAAATGATGAACAGACTTGTTCAGGGAGATGTAGGAAGCGGAAAGACGGCCGTTGCGGCAGCAGCGATATATACGGCAGTAAAAAACGGGCATCAGGCCGCAATGATGGCTCCGACTGAAATTCTTGCTTCTCAGCATATGGAAACGCTCAGTAAATTTTTTGAGGGTACGGGGATAACGGTTGTTATGCTTACAGGAAGCATGAAGGCTAAGGAAAAACGGCTTGTTTTAGATATGCTTGCTCTTGGAGTTGCTGATGTGGTAGTAGGAACACATGCGATAATACAGGATACGGTGGAATTTAAGGACCTTGCCTTTGTTGTTGCGGATGAGCAGCACCGGTTCGGAGTGGAGCAGAGAGCAAAGCTCGCGGCAAAGGGGAATAATCCTCATATGCTGATTATGTCCGCGACACCTATTCCCAGAACGCTTGCTTTGATACTTTATGGTGACCTTGATATTTCTATTATAGACGAGCTGCCTCCTGGAAGAAAGCCTGTAAAAACGTATGCTGTCGGAGAGCGCATGCGTAAGCGGATATTTGCTTTTCTTGGAAAAAATGTGCGCGAGGGTGGACAGGCGTATGTGGTGTGTCCTCTTATAGAGGAAACTGAAAAGAGTGATTTGCAGAACGCGCAGATGCTTGCTCAGAAGCTTCAGAAAATATTCCCTGATTTCAGTGTGGGACTTATGCATGGAAAAATGAAACCAAAGCTGAAAGAAGAGGTTATGGATGGTTTTGTTAATGGCGATATTAAAATACTTGTGTCCACTACAGTAATTGAAGTGGGAGTAAATGTTCCTAATGCAAATACTATGGTAATTGAGAATGCGGAAAGGTTTGGACTTTCACAGCTTCATCAGCTGCGCGGCCGTGTAGGGCGAGGAAATGAACAGGCTTTTTGTATATTATTTGCGCATGGTAATAATGAAGTGACTAAAAAGCGTATGGAAACAATGTGTATTTCTAATGATGGTTTTTATATAAGTGAGCAGGATTTAAAACTGAGGGGGCCTGGTGATTTTTTTGGTACGCGTCAGCATGGTCTGCCTGAAATGAAGATTGCCAATCTTTTTGAGGATACAGCTATACTGGAAAAGTCACAGGAGGCCGCAAGAGCTATTATGGAGGAGGATGCAATGCTGTCGTCAGATAAATACATAGGACTAAAAAAACGCTCGGACAAGATAATTGACGATGAGATAGTGATGAATTAGTAAAAATTACATGTTTATATTTTTCAAATCTGCATAAATTATATTTGGGTAAAAAACTCAAAAAAAACTTTATATGGAGGAAAAAAATATGTCAAAGAACAGTAACAAAGCAGCACTTGAAAACTTTAAAATGGAAGCGGCAAGAGAAGTAGGAGTAAATCTGGAAAAAGGTTATAACGGCTCACTTACCGCAAAGCAGGCCGGTTCAATCGGCGGCCAGATGGTTAAGAAGATGATTGA
>CAJUFV010000274.1 GCA_910585795.1 uncultured Clostridia bacterium
AAACATAAAGTAAATATACTCTTTATAGCATTAAGATTTCTGATTTATATTTATCTTCTATGTTTTTCTCTCCTCAATTTATAATTATCAAAATATCTCATATAATGTGCATACACTGCTTTTTTATTCGGTTCGGGAGGTTCGGAATAATCACGCAAAAAGTCTTGTTGTAAAGGAGTAAGATTTACACCCTTTTCAAATAAACTTTTTAATGTCAGAACCCACTCCTGCCGTTTTACATATTGGGCGACATCTTTTCTGTCATATGACAATACAAATTCTCCGTCACGAAAAACTAATTGAATAAGCTTGCGCCAGCCAAACATTGTATTTAATTTACGATAATGATGTTTAACAATATTAACCCGCTTGTCTGCAATTATCATTTCTCCCGTATATGGCAGCGTCATATTGATAGAATTATATGTATATGTTTTTTTCATATTATCTTTCTTACATTGCGGTTTAACCCCATTCAATTCAGGTAAAATAATCGACCTGCTTGATACTTCTAAATCTTTCAGCTTTAATACATAATTTTCTATGCTGAATACGGGAACATAATATATATCATTTTTATATGTAAGCGATTTGCCTGCGGGTATTATTCCTAAATCCCTTAAATTTATAATATCCGTATCGTAGGCGGCAATCATAAATTTGTTATCGTTCCATAACATACTTTCAGAATCACAAACTGCGTCAAATTCAAATCCGTCTCTTATTTGACGCCGTATAGTTTGAAGTCGGTTTAATAATTTTTCATTATCTGAAGTTCTTTCAAAGTATTCGTCAAAATTATATTTTTGGCTATGGTATATAGTACAATCATCAATTCGTCCTAACTGTATACAGAACACACCTGAGTTGATTTCTCTGATGCGTTCAACTATGTTATAATTATTATCATCTTTTAAATATCCTGCTGCAAGCAAAAAATCCGGTATTCCCATTTCTGATGAATTAAATTCCGATATGGAGTGAATAAGATTACAGGTTATATCCTCATAATCTTTAAAAAATTCATATAAATTTTGCGAATATTCCATCAAACGGTCTGATATAATCAATATATTGATTTTTTCATTCTCAAAAGCTTTCTTACCAAACATATTACTTTATTTATCCTTTCAGTTTTAGAAGTGTTTTACGGCTGACAATTTCCGCAAGGTGAATAACCTTTATTTACAGCTTCGGAACGTGAGGACAATTTAACCCTATTTTTCTCGGCGGGTAATGTCCTGCAATCAGGTCTATGGAATTTTTTTGACCGTGCATTACCAATATAAATCCCCTCTTCATCATTCACTGCCGTTTCATTCGTTTGTATATCCTCATTCTTTGCGGTGGTAACGGTGATGTTATCGCCGTCGCTTTTCATAATTATATCGCCCTGTAAATCAGTCCTGTAAACTTTTACGTCCGCGTCCCTTAAACGGCTCAAAACGGCTTCTGACGGGTGTCCGTATGAATTACCCTTGCCGACGGATATAACCGCATATTCAGGCATTACCTCGCGTAAAAACAGATATGATGTTGAAGTGTCTGAGCCGTGATGTCCGACTTTTAGAATGTCTGCCTTTAATAATCCTTTATTTAATAGTGTCTGTTCTTCCTCACGTTCCGCGTCGCCTGTAAAGAGAAAAGATTTATTTTTGTGTGTTACTTTCAATATGATTGACGTATTATTGAGATTATCCGCATTATCGGGACACGCAAGAATTTCTACATTTGCGCTGCCAAGTGAAAACCGTTCATAATTTGTAGGGTGCATTATTTCAGTATTTTGCTCTGCGACATTTCGCTTGAAATTTTGATATGCTTTACTGTTTGCTTCCTTAACAGGAGCATATACGGCTCCAACAGGCATTACGGAAAGCGGAGCGGATAAACCGCCTACGTGGTCCTCGTGCGCGTGAGTGCATACCATATAATCTATGTGCGGAACATTCAGCTTTTTTAAATACGCGACAATCAAATTACTGTCCGCCACATTACCGCCGTCAATAATCATTGTATCATCTTCACATTGTAAAATTGCTGCGTCAGCCTGTCCTACATCAACAAAGTGTACTGTTAATTCGGATATGGGGCGTTCGGTAGGTTCGGTGACTATCGTGGGTGTTGGTGAAATAGTAGATGTTTGAGTGGTAGGCTCCTCTGCCGTACAAGCTGTTAATGTGCATACGATACTTAACAACAACGAAATAATTATATTCTTTTTCATATCAAGCACCCTTTCTTATCCCATAAATAATTAACATTTATACATTATTAATTCTTTTTATAAATTTTTTCTTTTAATTCCGCAATCTTTCTATATTTATAGCTTGTTTTCATCTTTTCCATACATTTATTTCTCAGCGTTTCTATACACTGTTCAAAATGTGTTCTGTTATCTTCCTGAAAGTGAATTAACATTGCTGATAATATAAAAATAGAAGTGTTGACTTGTATTAGGTCTTGAGCTGATACTGCATACATAAAACGATTAAGTATAATTTCTTCTGCCTTATTGGGATTATACGGACACATCTCACAGATTTTTTGCTCTATTGCCTTTTCGATTGTTATCTCTTGCTCCTTGCTGTATTTTTTTATATCCATAGCAGGACGAACTAACTTTACTTTAATTTCTTCACCATAACGCATTTTAGAAGGTATACTAATATCGTCATCTGACTTTCTTATATTATTGTCAATATTTTTAACAGTCTTATTATATATCTGTACGAGTACTTCCAGAGCTTCATCGACTCTGTTTTTATCATTTATTGTACAGCATATAATTGAAGATATAAAAGACAGTATAGTATCATTTTTCTGTCGGTCATCTAAATTATCTATACATAACATTGTGTACCACACTAATATAATCGCCGCCTCCAGCGGTTCCCGAACAATTAAAAAACATAATACTCGGTTCAACATTATTTCAACAGACAGGTTATCTATTACAGCAAATTCATTAAATAAATCTACTGTTTTATCAGTTGGTTTAAATTTTAATTTTCTCATATCATATCCGCCTTTCTTATCACAAGTAAATAATTACGTTTTATCATCATCAAATACTAATACATTATTATCTTTTTCATAATAGAAAAATTCACAGTCAAATTTCCCTTTACAAATAATATACCAAAGTATTTTTAAATGTTCTTC
>CAJUFV010000275.1 GCA_910585795.1 uncultured Clostridia bacterium
ATATATAAGGAGATTATTTTATTATGAATGTATATGACGCAATAATGACAAGACGAACAATACGAAAATTTGAACAGAAAAAAATCGACAGAGAAAAGCTGATAAAACTTATTGACTGCGCGCGCGTGGCGGCATACGGCGCAAATATGCAGCCATTAAAATTCACTGTTATTGACGATAAGGAAATGCTGAAAAAAATCTATCCGCTGACAAAATGGGCCGGTGCTCTGACCGACGGAGCACCAAAAGAAAATGAACGTCCCACAGCATATATTGCCGTGCTTGGTGATAAAAATATAAAAAATAACGGCGGTTTTGAAGTCGAAGCGGGAGCAGCGGTTACAACAATGATGCTTGAAGCGGTTGAAATGGGCCTAGGCTGCTGCTGGCTCGGAGCTATTAATCGCGACTCAATAAAAAAGACGCTTGCCACTCCGGAAAACCTTGACATAATCTATCTGCTCGCGTTGGGTTATCCTATGCAGAAAAGCCGTATGACTGAGCTTACCGACAGTATAAAATATTATGAAAGCGATGACGGAACAATAAATGTTCCAAAACGTCCGCTTAAGGAAGTGCTTGTTGAATTTTAACATTAAAAAGGAGCTGATTATATCAGCTCCTTTTTTCACTTTCATCTATGCGGGAAACATTTATAAATTCTATGCTCCTAAAAGATATAAAGTCCCTTATTCTGCGCGTCTATAAACTCAAGTTAAGTAAAGTCTTATTTGAGAATTACCAAAACCATTGTTGTTATAAGGAAAAGAATGGCAACTGTAGTAGTAAGCTTTGTAAACATCGCTTCCTTTGTAGTTCCTCCGTTCTTTTTGAAGAATGAGTCACCCATCTCCGAAGATGCGCCCTGAATTCCTCTCATACCCGGGTCTTTACCCTCCTGAGCCATAACTACAACGATAAGTATAACCGCAACAATCAAATGCAATACTAGAAATAGAGTCTGCATGGAATAAACCTCCTTTATCTCTGAAGTAAGTCGTAAAATATTCACCCACCTATTATATCATAAATTTACAATTTTACAATAGTTTTTGTTAAAAAATTTAAAAAAATCCAAAAATACTTTATTACTTTTTAATATACATTCGTATAACACTTGAAAAGTCAGTATATTTATTATATACTGTAATGCGTGAGGTGATAAAATGAACGGAGCAATTTTTGATGTTGACGGTACTCTTCTGGATTCAATGAACGTCTGGTGGGATGTTCTTATTGAATTTTTTAAAGCGCACGGCAGAGACCTGTCTGACGAGGAGGCCGCACAATATAAAGAGCTCACTCTTGAAGAATCTATACCTATAATGGCTGATTTGCTTAAACTCAATATGTCCGGAGATGAAATTTCCGACAAGCTGAAGCAGATGGCAATGAAACAATATAAATACACACTGACGCTAAAAAAAGATGCGGAAAAATACCTGAAGAAGCTTCATGATGAAGGCATTAAAATAGCTATTGCTACCTCCGGCTACAGAGAGCTTTGTGAACAAGCCTTTTCCCGTCTAAATGTATGGCAATATATAGACGCATGCGCGTTTTCATCAGAGGTAGGAGTAAATAAATCCAATCCTGACGTATATCTTCTGGCAGCAAAGCGCATAGGTGTGCGTCCTGAAGATTGCACAGTATTTGAAGATATTTCCGCCGGTATACGGGGAGCGAAAAAAGGCGGTTTTATGACCTGCGCTATATATGATGACACAAATGCCGATGAAACAGATATATTAAAACAGCTGTCAGACCGTTATATTACCGGATGGAGCGAGCTTATAAAATAACAACAACCGCGGAAAACATATTCCCGCGGTTGTTACCTTATTTATAAACCCACATTGCCCCAATTTGTGTCTTAAGAGTTTCATAGCTCCATTCTTTAGAACTGTTTGCTTCACTGTTCGGGTCATTAAGATATATCATACCATCCTTATATGCAGTCAGAACAATAAAATGTCCCTCATTAGTAAAATCGCCTGGCAGCATACTGCATATTATCGGATGTCCTTTATTAAGCTCTTTTTTTATCAGCTCTTCATCCAGCGCAAGCTCCTTTACTTTAAGACCGATTTGTCTTGCCCCGTCAGTCATTAAATCCCAGCTTGTTCCCACTCCGGAAACATAATAGCCATTTTCCTCCGAAAACGCGGCAACAAAATCAGGCGAAAGCTCTGTATTACCGGTAATTGCGGAGGCAGTCATAGACAGGCAAACAGGTCCGCAGCCGCTTATTCCAATTGTACTGCCGCCATACGGAATGTCCTTCCATCTGCTATCCGTTTGCAGCAGCAACGGTATTGCAGTATGTTCAGCACTAATGCCTCTTCGCGCTGTAACACCTGCCGTAATTCCAGCGCAAATCGCTGATACTGTAAAAAACAAAATCATAAAATTCCGTATCCTGCGGATTCTTCTGCGTTTTTTCCTGCGTTTTGCATATATGTATCTATATTCTCTCTGCGTTTGTGTCACAGCTATCCCCCCTGTCTATACTTAATACAATTCAGAGACAGCATTTATTGCATAAATATCCAACATTTTATTTTTTTATCCTCTTATATACAGTCCTTTCCTTAAGAAATGCGGCAAGGTCATCAGCATTTTCTTTGACACCAGCCTTGTCAACAATACTTATACTTTTCATGCTGTGAAAAATTATAATATATTTATTAGTCTCTATAACACGTTCAAGACCATCATAACTGTAATCCGTACTCTTTGAATTTGTCTTCTCCGAGACAAAGGTTTCATAGAAAGTAAAACGGGTCGTCTGCTTCTGATTTCTTGCTTTTCTGTATGGCTTTCTATACGCCATACGCGGATAAACTATAAGAACAGCCCCTATCCAAACCGCAATAAGACTCCATACATATCCAAAACCGCTTTTATTTAGGTATATTCCCACTACAATTAAAATAATACCGATTACAGCTGATGTTATACTGAATGCCCTGAGACGTTCTTTATAATACAGTCTATAAAACTCTC
The DNA here is from genome assembly GCA_910585795.1 of uncultured Clostridia bacterium. Taxonomy (GTDB): domain Bacteria; phylum Bacillota; class Clostridia; order UBA1381; family UBA1381; genus Hominilimicola. Next base: position 3,007 of record CAJUFV010000275.1, read on the forward strand.
TGTAAATAACCGGCGTCATTATTGTAGACGCGCTGAACATTTTTTTCTCCATTATGTTTCCCTCCGTCAAAGGTTCAGAAGCTTTTTAATAAAACCGCCGATTACAGCCGCCGCAACCGCAAACACAATATACACAATACCCATTATAAATGTCGTCTGAAGCATAAAAGCACCGCCGTCAAACTTATAATACATAGGTATTGATATAACAGCAATAACCGTCATAAACAGCGGAAATTTAAAATTGAAGCCTCTTTTAATTCCATATATAAGTCCCGCAAGCGCAATAAACATAGGATTAAGCATCATAAGAAAAGTCTGAAGCAAAAGCATTTGTCCGTTGTCG
>CAJUFV010000276.1 GCA_910585795.1 uncultured Clostridia bacterium
AAGCTTGGAGATATGCGTATATAATTTTTATATCCACAACAATTATCTTTTCATTGTTTATGCGCGCAGCAGGTGATATTGTTGAAAATATAAGGAAAAGACAGAAATACTCTGATAAAAAAGAAGCCGTTTTATAACGGCTTCTTAATTTTTTGTAATTATAAACCAAACTGTTCCTTACAGTCGGCAAGCACTTTTTCAATAGTGGCTTCAGCAGTTTCAAAGCTTTCCGCAAATGTACCGAGATAAATTTTGATTTTCGGCTCTGTGCCTGACGGTCTTACTATGAAATAAGTTTTTTCATCTGAAAGATTGTATTTCAGCACATTAGATTTAGGAAGTCCTTTAAGAGGAGAAACACTGTTTTTTGTATCCTTTACAGTCTGTGACTGATAGTCGGTATAAAGGATAATATCCATGCCCGCGGCTTTTACAGGAGGCTGTTCCCTAAGCGACGCAAGCAGCTTCGCCATTTTTACCATACCGTCCTTGCCCGGCATGGTAAATGAAACAGTTTTTTCTACATAATATCCATACTTTTTATATATGTCCATAAGCGCTTCATAAAGTGACATACCTTTTGTCTTATAGTATGCGGCCATTTCCGCAATCAGCATAGTGGCAACAACTCCATCCTTATCTCGCGCGTGTGTGCCGATAAGATAACCATAGCTTTCCTCAAAGCCGATAAGGTATGTGTGAGAGCCTGTTTCGGCAAATTCCGTCATTTTTTCGCCGATGTATTTAAAGCCTGTCAGCACGTTCATAATTTCGATGCCGTAAGATTTGGCTATAGCTGCCGCAAGCTCTGTTGTAACAATGGTCTTTATGACAACTCCGTTTTCGGGAAGTACGCCCTGCTCTTTCTTTGAACGCAGAATGTACTCAACAAGCAGCGCGCCGGTTTGGTTGCCGGTTAACGTCCTGTATACGCCGTCCGCGTCACGGACAACTATGCCTACTCTGTCGCAGTCGGGGTCTGTGCCGATAATAACGTCAACGTCATTTTCTTTTGCCATTTTAATGGCGATTTCAAAGCCTTCCTTATCCTCCGGATTAGGTGATTTTACAGTCGGGAAATTACCGTCTTCGGTATCCTGCTCCTTCACTACAAGGACATTTTTAAAGCCCATTCTGTCAAGCATAGCCTTGATAGGTCTTGAGCCTGTGCCATGGAACGGCGTGTATATAAGCTTAAAGGTATCCGCGACCGCTTTTACAGCGTCGGGGTTTAACTGCTGTGTCTGGACGGTGTCAAGAAATTTTTTGTCAATATCACTGCTTACAATTTCAAGAAGTCCTTTGTCTTTTGCCTCGTCAAGTGAAATGAATTTTACATCATCAAAAATATCATAGCTATTTATAGCGTCTACAACTACATCAGCCGCGTCGGGAGGAAGCTGTCCGCCGTCCGGCCCGTAAACCTTATAGCCATTGTATTCCTTTGGATTATGACTGGCTGTAATCATAACACCGGCGCTGCATCCAAGCTCTCTGATTCCGAATGACACCTCCGGAACAGAATGGACAATCGGGAAAAGATATGCTTTTATTCCCGCCGCTGTAAGTACCTTTGCGGTTTCTTCAGCAAATACGCGTGAGAAATTACGCGTGTCGTATCCGATTAAAACGCCTGCTTTCGCAGCGTCTGCTCCGCGTGAGTTTACATATTTTGCAACGCCCTGACTGGCTTGTCTGACGTTGTATATATTAATTCTGTTTGTGCCTGCGCCTATAATTCCTCTCATTCCTGCAGTGCCGAATTCAAGGTCGCGGTAAAAACGCTCTTCAATTTCTTTTCTGTCATCCGCAATTGCTTTAAGCTCCGCTTTTGTTTCATCATCAACCGCTTCGCTTTCAAGCCATCGATTGTATGTCTCCATATACCCCATTCTGTTGTCCTCCTTAAAAATATTCTAATGAATATATTATATAATATTTTGGTTAATATTTCAATTGGAAATGTGTAAAAATTAAAAATAAGTTATCGTGTAATTTGACAAAAAAACTTCAAAACTTGACGAAAATAAGAATTTGTTATACAATTGTGTAGAAAACATTTTTTTAAGGAGGAAATCACATGGCAATAACGGTACGTGAAACCGGATACGGAAAATGGAAAATCCCTGTCATAATAATTACGGCAGCAGTGGTTATATGCATTGTCGCTGCGGGAATACTATTAAAGGACTGCCTTGGTGTTTCTATAAATGAGGAGAATAAACGCGTTGAGGTCGCCGAAGGGGACGGAACATCGGCAGTAGCGCGTATGCTGCGTGAGGAGAACGTTATAAAGTATCCGCTGCTGTTTAAAATTCAGTCAAGGATTGGCGGATACGACGGCCATTTTCAGCCTGGAGCGGTCACTGTGTCTGACGGCATGTCATATAGTCAGATTCTTGATTTGCTTATAACGCCAAACAGGGAGGCGACAAGAATAACAATTCCGGAGGGATATGAAATAAAACAGATTGCCCAGAAGCTGGACGAAGCCGGAATAGTTGGATGGCAGGATTTTTACGCGGCGTTAAATCCGCAGGACTATGATTATCCGTTTTTGCGGAATCTTCCCCAGCGTGACGGAGTGATGGAGGGTTATCTTTTTCCTGCTACATATGAAATTCCTGACGAGATGTCAGCGCATGATATAATAGACCTTATGCTGTCCGCGTTTGACAGTCAGTTTACTCAGGAGTATTATGACCGCGCGGCGGAGCTTGGTATGACGGTTGATGAAGTGGTTACTATGGCTTCTGTTGTTGAGCGTGAGGCAGGTGACGATGAGGAAAGAGCAAAAGTCGCGGGAGTATTCTATAATAGACGAAACTCAGGTATGAAGTTCCAGTCCTGCGCGACGGTGCAGTATATTCTGGGCGAGAGAAAGCCGGTGCTTTCAATTGCCGATACGCGTATTGATTCGCCCTATAACACGTATATTTATCCCGGATTTCCTGTAGGCCCTATCTGTAATCCTGGAATAGAAAGTATAAAAGCCGCCCTTTATCCGGAGGTTACGGACGCGTATTACTTTGTTCTCGGCAAGGACGGAGAGCATATTTTCTCAAGTACATATGAAGAACATCTTGCCGCTATGGGCAATTCTGACCCGACTATGTCAGTTGACGGCAGCGCGATTGAAAATCAAGATGGTATGAAGCAGTAACAGAGAGGTTAATATGTCAATAGAATATGATTTAAACGCAATAGTTCCGCCGTATATAACGGAATATCTGCGGGATAAAATGACACACAATAATGTGCTTTTGCACGAGCTTGAAAGGTATGCGGCGGAAAACAGTGTGCCGATAGTGGAGCCTGAAACGGCGAGATTTTTATCGGTTATGTGCCGCGCGCAGAGACCGAAAAAGATTCTTGAGGTGGGCTGCGCTATAGGCTACAGCGCTATACTTATGGCTCAGGCGACGGACGATTCGTGTGATATTGCAACGCTTGAATGTAACGGGGATATGGTGAGTATTGCGCGTGAAAATATAAAGAAGGCCGGATATGCGGGAAAAATATCCGTAATTGAGGCTGACGCTAAGGATTATCTGTCTTATATAGATGACGATGAGGTGTTTGACATTATTTTTCTTGACGGCCCGAAGGCACATTATATTTATATGCTGGATGAGTGTGTGAGATTGCTTAAAAAGGGCGGTATGATTATTTCAGATAATGTTCTGTATAAGGGAATGACTGCTGATGATGACCATGTGGTGAGGCGTAAAATTACAATTGTAAAGCGCCTTAGAAGATATATTGATATGCTGATGAAGCATCCTGAACTGGAAACGGCACTGCTGCCTCTGGGTGACGGTGTGACGGTGTCGGTTAAAAAGTAAAGTGGTATTGATGACAGATGGATTATAAAATTAAAATAAATGGGAATAAAAATTATGAAAAAACCAGAGCTTTTAGCTCCCGGAGGGAGCCTTGAAAAATTAAAAACGGCGATATTGTACGGCGCGGACGCTGTGTATATAGGCGGCGAGGCGTTTTCACTGCGTGTGGCGGCGGAAAATTTTTCTAAAGAGGATATGATTGAAGGTATTAGATTTGCTCATGACCGCGGTAAAAAGGTGTATCTTACCGCCAATATTCTGCCGCATAATAGCGACATAGAGGAATTTGAGGATTTTATAACAGAAATAAAGGACTGCGGTTTTGATGCGGTGCTTGTGGCCGATATTGGACTGTTTGATATGATGCAGGAGCTTGCGCCTCAGATACCGATACACATTAGTACACAGGCGAATAATATTAATTATCGTTCAGCGATTAAATGGTATAAAATGGGCGCAAAGCGTGTTGTGCTCGCGCGTGAAATGACCTTTAAGGAAATATCGGAATTCCAGAGTAAAATTCCTGAAGATTTAGAGCTGGAAGCGTTTATACACGGCGCTATGTGTATATCATATTCCGGACGCTGCCTTTTGTCAAATTATATGACGGGCCGTGACTCAAATATGGGTGCCTGCGCGCACCCGTGCAGATGGAATTATAAGCTGGTGGAGGAAACGCGTCCTGGAGAATATATGGATGTGTTTGAGAATGAGCGAGGTACATTTATTTTCAATTCAAAGGATTTGTGTACAATACGTCATATACCTGAGCTTGTGAAAAGCGGAATTGCCAGTCTTAAGATAGAGGGACGCGTAAAAACCTCGTATTATGTAGCAACAGTTGTGGGAGCTTACAGACGCGAGATAGACAGATATTTTAATGACCCGGATAATTACGTGTTTAATGAGGAAGAATATGAGGAATTGTGTAAGGTAAGTCATAGACCGTATACAACAGGTTTTTATTTTGGTAAACCTGATGAGAATTCGCAGGTATATACTTCAAGCTCATATATACGTGATTATGACCTTATTGGTATAGTGCGTTCTTACGACAAAAATACCGGTATGGTTACCGTCTCGCAGAGAAATCGTTTTTTTAAGGGAGACGAGATAGAGATAATTCAGCCTATGAAGCCTTTTTTTGCACAGACAATTGATTTTATGACTGATGGAAACGGCAGTGAAATTGACGTTGCGAATCATGCGGAGCAGATTGTAAAATTTAAAGCGCTTCAGCCTGTAGGTGAGGGCGCTATGCTTAGAAAGAAAAAGTAAAAAAATCAGAGCAATTTAGTGAAAAAAACTACTTTTTTAACTAGATTGCTTTTCTTTTTGTGTAATTTGTGATAAAATTTTAAAATAGTTATGGAAAAGTTTAAGAAAGGGAGAGAGAATATGAAAATTAATTTGAGAAAAATGCTTTGCGCGTCGTTATCACTTGCGATGATTGCGGGAAGCATTGTACTGCCTACATCGGCAAGCGCGGAAATAACTCCGCTATTTGGCGGGGATACTGTGCTTCACGAGTGGAAGTTTGACTTTGGCAGCGCAGATAAAGTAATGGACGGATACACTGCTGTCACACCGGACAAAAACGTCATTCTAAGCAAGGGTACAGAAGAACCGTGGGGCTTTATCGGCAATGACGGAAACGGAAGCAAGGTAACAAGCAAATATGATAGCTTTGCTTACAAGGAAGGCCAGACGATGAATCTTGTTACAGGCGGCAGCGGTGAAAATGACGGTATTGGTATAAAGCCGAATGAGAATGACAGTTATCCGCAGTATACAACGGGTGAGTATTATCCTGTCAGCTTTGGTATGTATGTGGATAACGGTTCATATTATCGTGTCCGCGCAATATTGACAACGTTAGACGCGTCAAAGGATGCGGAAGCATCGTTGTATTACGAAAGAAGACATCCTGTTGTACATAAGCAGACAATTCCGGCAGGTGAAACATTGACGGTTGACTTTTCAGTTGATGTTGAAACTATTCATTTTAAAAATGACGGCGGTAATTTTGTTGATGATATGCTGAATATTTCATTATTGGGAGATAATTCCGCTCTATCATCACTTATCATTCAAAAAATTGATGAGACACAGGAAAATAAGCCGACAACATTATGGGTACTTGGTGACTCAACCGTGACGGACGGAAGTGCTGATGTGCCGTATTTTGATTTGCAGAATTATACGGGTGTGGGCGCGTATCTTTCAAAATATGTTCCGTCCACTGTCGCTGTTTCGAATCAGGGTGAGGGCGGACTTAACGCGACGGACAATAATCACTTTGCTATAGCCCGTGATAATATTAAAGCAGGCGATTTTATGTATGTTGAATACGGACATAATCACAAAAACAATAAAGACCAGAGCTATACAGGTGAATACTGGCTTCATGATTATTTAAGCTCTTTACCAAAATATTATGAAGCATGTAAAAAAGTAGGAGCGACGCTTATTATTGTGGGTAATATTGACAGACATAATGAGACGCAGTTTGACGCCGCAACAAATACATGGTCGACAACATTAAAGCATTTTTCTGATATAGGAAAACAGTATGTCGATGTGCTGATGTACGGCGGAGAGACAGCGGCGGCTTCGTTTATCGCGAAATGGAAAGGGATTTCAGATTATGCGGAGGCTAATAAGACTGGCAGCTCGGTTACAGAACCGACAGCGGTAGATAAAGTTGCGGAAATGAAGAGTGAGGCTGATAAAATTGTTGCTGACGCGGTTTCAGGCGGTACTGTAGCTGTTCAAAAGCTGGCATTTGTGGATTTAAACAAACCTACTCTTGATTGGCTGACGACTGTTACAGCGGTTGAAGGCTCAGAGAGCGGCAATCACGCGCTTTCAAATTATTATTTTATGACCGCGCGCGGCGGAAAAACTGACGGAACGCACCCGAATGACGCAGGAGCGGACGCGCTTGCACATAAGTTTTTCTCAACAGCGGATGTAACGGCATATCCGGCGCTTGCGCCGCTTCTTACAGCGTATGAGGATAAGGAACCTGTTCCTGTTTCGCCAGAAGTAATTGCTGCAGGCGCAGCGGGTGATGGTACGAATAAGTTTTGGCCTGTATATGTGTCTCCGGTATCTTTTGATTATGCAACGGTAATAAAAAAGGTTACGTTTAATGATGACAATTCACCCAAAAGTGTAGATATTAAAATTCAGGATAAATCTATGATGAGCACATATTCAAACGCTTATTTTGCGGTTTATGATAAAGAAACCGGCGCATTTGAGGGTATGACGATATCGGCGGACCATGTTGATAATACTAATGAGGGAACAGTGGTACTTCCGTTTGATACGGATTTAAAATATGATAGTGAAACACAGACGTATAAGGTGTTCCTTTGGGGATACGAGGATGATCCGGCGCATGGCAATCCATGGACGATGGAATCATATGCCGCTCCGTATGTTCCGACGGAGGTTGAAGAATATTTGATTACAGGTGAAGATGGCGCGGAGACTGAAGTATTTGAATATTATGGGAAAACGAACCTTGGCGGTACAAACGGATATGTATTCGGCGGGAACAATAATGCAGCAGGCAACCTAGACCTTGGAAAAGATGACAGTGGTGTTACTTATGCGACACTTGCGGCAGGCGGAAATAACTCGTATTTTGTTATGCGTCCGTTTAACAATGATTACAGTACAGGTTCAACAGGCAAAATAATGATAGATATCGATATTCAGTATACATCCGGTAAAGGCTTAAATTTTGGTTTTGCAAAAACGACAACACCGGATAAATCACCGTTTGTCACAGACGGAGGCTTTACCGCTTTCAGCGTTGGAACAGATGGTGTTGTTACAGCCGGCGGAAAAACTGTAGGCAGTTTGATTATGGGTAAATGGACGAATGTGCATTATGTGCTTGACATGGACGCGGGCAAGGCGTCTGTTGCGGTTAACGGACAAAGCGCAGAAGATGTTGAAATTGGTAATTACACAACGTTTGATATGCCTAGTCCTGACACGTTTAAGCATTTTATAATCAGCGGAGATTCACGTACCGCGTTTAACGCTAAGATTGCGAATATGACTGTTGCAAAGCTTGCGCCAAGCAAGCTTGAACAGAAAACCATATCTGTAGCTGTAGATGAAAAATGTACAGAAATGGGTACAGCTTATATTGACAAGGCAGGTGTAACAAACAAAACTGTTACACAGAATGAATTGATTAAAATAACAGCTGAGGCAAATGAAGGTTATGAATTTGTATGCTGGAAGGATGAGAAGGGAGATATGGTGTCTTTTCTCCCCGAATGTGATATTAGAGCATACAGAACGGCAGAATTGCAGGCTGTGTTTGAAAAAGCAGTAGTAGACCCGATAACATATCTGTATAAAGAAGATTTTACAAAGCTTACCAGTGATACGCTTGGATGGACTCAAAATGGTAAAAATACAGTGGAATATGATGTTGCAGATGGTATAGGACAGTATTTCAAAGCAGTTGCAAACAGTGGCAGCGGTAATCGTTCTGCTTATAGGGAACTTCCTGAGGAAGCTCAGGCTGGCGGGGATTTGATGTTTGAATTTAATTTGAAAATGACGTATTCGGCAGACAGGCCTAACCAATTTGCGATAGTAAGTAAAGGAACCGCAGAAAAGAAAAATGATTTTCATACAGATAAAGTGATACTCTCTTTTACGCAAGTTGGTTCAGAGGAAATAGGTATAAACGCATCAGAGATTTCCAATAGTGCAATGACGACAGACAACAATACAAGCGGATATAAAAATGATGTGTGGACGAAGGTTACGGCTCGTCTTAACTTTACAGATAAGACTGTGGCTGTAAAACTTACTTCGCTTGATGGAAATACAACATATATTGACACAACAGTTAATATGCTGGGAGATGTTGACGCGCTGGGAGCTATGCAGGCAACTACAGGCAGAGGTGCGGGAGCAGTAGGTCTTGACAATATCAAGATTTATACGGCTGACCAGTTAACTGCTGAATAAATTAAATGCTTTCAAAAGACCGCGTCAGCGGTCTTTTGTTTTGGCAATATACATAAAAAACAAGGTGTTTTTTTGTGCATTTTTAAAAGCGAATTTTTGTTGTTAATGTTGCACAAATTGATAAAATGTGCTACAATGTATAGTATATAAATGGGTATGATTTGTGTGTATTGCATAAATAAACACAAATCAGTCTGTAAAAATAATCGGCTCATGGGTGAGCCAAAGAGAGAAAGGGAGAGAATAAATGAAAGGTAAAAAATTAATTTCTTTGCTTTGCGCGGCAGCAATGACAGCGTCTGCATTCGCAAGCATGGCGGTAACCGCGAGCGCGGCGGAATCTGTTTTATGGTCAGACACATTTGATGGTTATGAAAACAGTATAGCGCATTATACTAAGCCGGATGAGATAGGAAATGTATTGATTGATGGTACATTGACGGCAAAGAACGAATACGCTAAAATTGAAGGTATTACTCTTTATACGACAGACAGAGCTGATGATTCGTCATATTTTCAACTGACGGAGGATAATGGGACTGGTAAAGCTTTAACGACACAAATATCACGTTTTTCAAGTAACAGCAGAGGAGCGAATATTGTTTTTAAAGAAGAATATGCACCTACAAATACGGAAGATTTGGTTCTTGCGTTTAAGGTGAAGGCAGTTAATGATAAGGGTACAACTTATGATACTGCAATAGTGCTGAATAGTGATAATCAGCAGGAAATAAACTTTGAAAGTTTGGGGGTTACGCTTGGCGAATGGACAAATGTTAAGCTTGTAATAACATCTGCGGGTACAAATGTTTATATTGGCGATAGTACAACAGCTGCAAAAACTTTGACGGCAAAAACACTTTCGTCAATTAAATTTAACGGATTGGTTAACGGTGCAGACTTAGCAGATGCACAGAAGGCGGCAACGCATCCGTTTGGATATCCGACAATATCGCTTGATGATGTTGTTGTTTATACGACGGAGGCAGGTAACGGTCTGGCGTCAACTGTTCCTCCTGCTCAGACTCATGGTGAGGCGAATGTGGAATATGAAACCGTTCCTGCGGCTTCCGCTCCGGAAGGACTTGGTTTAGCGGCAAAAGATGATTTTAATTCAGCAACGCCTGACAGACTTATTTACATAGGAACAGGAAGTGAATCAGTATATTCAGACCTTAATTCTGTAATATTGAGAGTTGGTCCGGCCAGCGATGCGGTAGGAGATACTAAGTGGGAAATAATAGGAAATCCAAAGACAGACCCTGAATTGGGAGAGAAATATCTTAAAGCATCTAATAATGCTCGTTCAACAGCTAACCGTGGTCCTAAAATGGAATTTAAATACGGCGAAATTGCGGAACGAGAGAATGTAGTTGCTTATTTTGCGACAAGACTTCATAAAAATGGTGACAAACCGGCAGAAGTAATATTCTCCGGTGACCTTGTAGCATCAGAATCAAAAGGTGATATTGCTTCTCCTATTGCCATGATTACAACGGACGCGGCGGCTGATTCGGGTGTATATGCGTGTGCAAATCCTTTAACAAAGGTTGCTGACGGCGGAACAAACGTACTTGAAGTTACTGACGATAAATGGGTTCTTGTGAAAATTGATGCATACAGAAGTGAGGGTAAAACCGCCGGCGCTAAAATTTCTGTAACAGTGGATGGAGAAGAACGGTATATTTTCGGCAGTGCTGACGCATATTCTGATATGAAGGATAATTTAAAAAAGGGTATTAATACACTTCCGTTTATTACATTCAGAAGTGGTAATGATACAACTTACGGAGTATCAAATACAACGAATGATATAGACAATATAGCAGTTTATTCATCTGATATTGAGCCTGTTGAATACCATACGGTAAATGTTACGCAGGATGCTGATAATACTCAGAAGATTACAGTTACATCAACAGATGCGGATGAAGAAGCGTCATTTGACGGTGTACTTATTCACGCTGCGTATAATACATCAAAGCAGCTGGTGGGCATTAATTCATATCCATTAGAAGGAATTACAAAAGACGGTAAGGTGTTTGATATTCCGGCAGTGGATGTTGTGCATACAGGTGATAAAATAATGGTATGGGGAAGTCTTGATAAGATGGTTCCGTATGGATTGCTGGAAGTGAAGGCTGGCGCTGCGCAGGCAACGCCTGAACCGACAGCGACACCAACGTTAGCGCCAACGGCAACACCAACGTTGGAACCAACAGCGGCACCAACAGCGGCACCAACAACAGAACCGACACAAGCGCCAACAGCAGCGCCAACAACAGAACCATCACAACCGACACAAGCGCCAACGGCGACGCCAACAACAGAACCGACAGCAGCGCCAACAACAGAACCATCACAACCGACACAAGCGCCAACGGCGACGCCAACAACAGAACCGACAGCAGCGCCAACATTAACGCCGACAGCTACCCCTACACTGGCTCCGACTGCTACACCAGAGCTGCCTGTTGCTGTATGGGATTTTGAGGGTGATAGTCCTGCGCAATTTATAGATAAAAGTGCAGATACATATAGAACAACATTATCATTAGAAAATGATACAATATTAAATTCTAAGGTTCAAAAAATATTAAATGCAAATCATAATGCGAGGTCCAATGTTTTATTAGATTTTTCAGAACATGTAGTAAATTCAGTTGCAACAACTGTTGAATTTGACACATTTTTTTCTGATAATGCAATGGCTTATATAACTTTAGGTGATGTGTCTCAAAGAGGTAATGATGCAGGTGGTTCTACTGGTAATTCGCAGTCATATACTTATGGTGATAAAGGAGCAATATTTAACTTGCATAAAAGAGCGGGAAGCTCAAAAATAGTAGGTGCAATTTCAAATAACAATAATTTTGGAGAACAGAGTGGAAAATGGCTGCATGTAAGTGTTTCGGCTGATTATAGAACAAAGAAAGTTACATATAACATTTCAAGTGATAATGAGGTTATAAAAACAGAAACAGTAGATTATGTAAATGCAGGTTCTTTGTATATGAATTGCATTGACATTTTTCAACATAACAAAGATGGATATGTTTTAGTAGATAACATAAAAGTTTATACTGAAAAGGGTACATCAAATACTGTAACAATTAATTATGTTGATGTTGATGGTAATGTAATTAAGACTGCAGAGACAGATGCAACAGCAATTAACACACTTCCATATACAGTAGATGTTGCTAAAAAGGCAACTTTTGAAGCTGAAAAAGATGGTGTTAAATACAGATATACTTATACATCGGATGGAAGTACAGATACAATTGTTGCAGTAAGTGATGATGATAAAACAATTACATTAAAGTTTACAAAGGTTGCTTATCAGAACACAACGTTTACAGCGAAGCTTGCAGAAGCAGTAAAGGCTGGGGTTGTAATTAATGTTAAAGGCACACCAACAGATGTGACAGCAGCGGCAGTGGATACGGCTGTGACAACAGGTGATGATGGTACAGCTTCACTTGCATTGCTTCCGGGTACGTATAAATATTCGATTGATACGACTCCAGATTATTCAGCAGTAGAAGAAACACCTGTTATAGTAGGAATGAATAACGAAGTAATCCTTGCGGCTAATTCGCAATCTCTTGTAGCTATGGATATTGATTCATCTGCAATGAATAGTGGTGTTCTGGTGACTACTTTAGCTTCAAAGGTTATCGGAAAAGTATCAACAAATCAGTATGCGGATGCTGAAAAGACGGAGCTTATGGCAACTCCAGCTGATGTTACTTGGACAACAAGTAATGAAGGGATTATTGTAGCTGATGATGGTACAGTAACAATTACAAATGCTGTAACTGCGGGAAATTATACAATTACAGCAACGGCAGGCTCAGTAACTGCAGATTATACATTAGCGGTAACGGCTACTGGTACTGAAATGATTAGGGAGGCCACAGAGGATTTTGAAGGTGAAACTAATATTTTTGGTATTACTACAAAAGGAACAGCCGTTACAGATGACACTATGATATTAAGTTGGAATCCTGATGCGGCTTCAGATAGTGTGAAGAATTTAGGTAATGTATTGGCAATGGGTAAAGGAAATAAAGTGGCTATAGCTACATTCAATAATGCAATTAATATTGAGAATACTCTAAATGTTTCGTTTAATCCTTACCATGGTTGGGCTAGCGCAACAAAAGATTGTTATTCAACAATTGCAATTAAGAATTCTAATGGTGATGAATTGTTCTCTTACACATATTATCAAGGCAGCGCAACTGCTGCTACTAATGTAACAGATGTTAGGATTGGAGGAACAACAGTATCTGATTTTGAAAAATTCCCATTCCAAACAGGAACAAACAATGGTAATAATGCGAATGGCTTTGAACTTGGCAAGCAATGGTATGTTAATAATGAAAAAACAGCAGTGAGTGTTACTATTGACTCACAAGGTAATGTTACAGCAATATTTACTAATGATAATGATAAATCAACAGTAAAGACTAAAACAATAACAGGTAAAATAGAAGGAAAAATATTGGATTTTAAGAGCTTTGATATAAACAGCAGTGAAAATGTTTCAGCGAATCGGGCATTAGGTATTGATAATATTGTAACAACGATTATAAAAGCAG
>CAJUFV010000277.1 GCA_910585795.1 uncultured Clostridia bacterium
TTATAAATAAATTATGATGATTTTATTCTAAAACTGTTGACAAAACAATTTTACAATGTTATAATTTATAAAAATTATTTGGAGGTTTGCATTATGACAAGCAGATTTTCAAAATTAAATAAAGCAATGCCTATGTTTTAGGGATTTGTCTTTAACGTAAATTTTTAGTCACGTCAAAGGCGAACCCCTGTTTGGCGTGGCTGTAGGATATATACCCCGCAGACCATACAGTTTGCAGGGTATTTTTATTTATAAAATGAAAGGAGAATATTTATGAAACACATGGGAACACAAAAAATTGAAACAGAACGGCTGATATTACGGAAATTCAAGCTTGATGACGCTGAACATATGTTTAAAAACTGGGCAAATGACATAAGCGTCACAAAATATTTAACATGGCCTCCTCATGACAATATTGAAACTACAGTTAAACTGCTCACATTGTGGATACCTCTGTATAAAAACAACAATTACTATCAATGGTGCATTGAGCTTAAAGAAACCTCACAGGCCATAGGCTCTATATCCGCTGTTAATGTATTTGAAGAAACTGACACAGTTGAAATAGGATATTGTATTGGCAGACAATATTGGAACAAAGGGTTTACAAGCGAAGCACTCTCAGCCATAATTAAATTTTTCTTTGACATGGCAGGAGTAAACCGTGTACAAGCTAATCATGATATAAACAATCCTAATTCCGGACGGGTAATGGCAAGGTGCGGATTAAAACATGAGGGCACACTCATTCAGGCGGCCCGCAATCAACAGGGATTATGTGATATATGTGTTTACGGATTGGTAAAGCGTGATTATGATTTAACTTGTAAAAACAATAAATATATGTTATAATCTTATTCATTCGAAGAAAGGAGCGGTACATATGCCGATTAAAATACCGGATAAGCTTCCGGCTACAAAACAGCTCAGGAAAGAAAATATATTTGTTATGAGCGAAAAAAAAGCCATGCATCAGGATATACGTCCGCTTAAAATTGTAATTGTAAATTTAATGCCTACAAAAATAACAACTGAAACTCAGCTTTTACGGCTTTTATCAAACTCCCCGCTTCAGGTGGAGATAGATTTTCTTCAAATGGATTCTCATAAGTCAAAAAACACACCTACAGAGCATTTATCTGCCTTTTATAAAACCTTTGATGAAATCAAAAACTCCAAATATGACGGAATGATTATCACGGGAGCACCTGTGGAAAACATGGACTTTGAAGCTGTAGATTACTGGGATGAGCTCGTCACAATCATGGACTGGTCCACTACTCATGTAACCTCTACACTTCATATATGCTGGGCAGCATTTGCTGGTCTTTATTATCATTACGGCGTACCAAAGCATTCACTTAAAGAAAAATGTTCCGGCGTGTTCAGACACAGGATAAACAGACGTACCGCGAAATTGCTGCGCGGCTTTGATAACGAATTTTACGCGCCGCATTCCCGTAATACACAGGTTCACAGGGAGGATATAGACAAAGTAAAAGAGCTGGAAATATTGGCAGAATCTAAGGAGGCGGGGATTTATATTATATTTACAAAGGGCGGCAGACGTATTTTTGTAACAGGTCATTCAGAATATGACGCAAACACTCTGCGTGACGAATATCTTCGCGATAAGGAAAAAGGATTAAACCCGTCAATTCCAAAGCACTATTTCCCTAATGACGACCCCTCCAGACGGCCGATAGTCCGCTGGCGTTCTCATGCAAACCTATTATTTTCCAATTGGCTGAATTATTTTGTATATCAGATTACACCATATGACATTGACAGTATAAAATAAGTTATAAAAAATCTGACCATATAAGGTCAGATTTTTTATAGTCTTAGGACTGTAATATATAATTCAATCCATCGTTAAACGCTTCAATATCTTCCTCAGCCTTAGCTCCCGCAATAAGTCTGATGGCTTCATCAATTGACTTTCGTGTTAACAGCTGTATTTTAGCTGTCATTGCTCCAAGCATAACCATATTTATAAGCTCGTTATTTTTAACCGCACTATCTCCAATAGCTATTATCTCAGCCATTGTATCGCAACGATTCACAAATGAACTATCCGTTATGATTTTACCTTTTACATTGTCTTTAAATTTATCAAGAGACGGATAATTCATAGCTATAAGTATATCCGCTGTCTTAAATGTTGGAGAACTTATTTTACCGTCAGATATTACTACCTGACAGTTTGCTGTACCTCCGCGCATTTCCGGACCATACGAAGGCAGCCATGAAACCTCATAGCCGTCATTCACAGCAGCCTGTGCCAGTATTTTTCCAGTAAACAGTACACCCTGTCCTCCGAATCCCGCTATAATAATTTTACACTCCATATTTATTCTCCAAACTTATCACAAAATACTCCTAACGGAAAATACTCCGCCATTTCTGTTCCTATTCTCTTGACAGCATCCAGCGTGCTCATTTTCCAGTTTGTAGGGCAAGCCGAGAGAAGCTCAACAAAAGAATATGCCTTATGCTTTATCTGATACTCAATCGCTTTTTTTACAGCTCTCTTCGCCGCGTGTATATGCGGCACTGTATCAAGAGCGCATCGTTCAATATATGAAGGACCTGTTACCTGTGACAATATTTCACACATTTTAAGCGGATACCCTTGAGTAAATGGGTCACGTCCGTACGGTGTCGTCTGTGTTACCTGACCGGGCAGTGTTGTAGGCGCCATTTGGCCGCCTGTCATTCCATAAATTGTATTATTAATAAACACTACAGTTACAGCTTCTCCGCGCGCCGCCATATGAATAGTCTCAGCGGTGCCTATTGCGGCCAAATCACCATCACCCTGATAAGACATTACCACTCTGTCAGGCATACATCTTTTGAGTCCTGTCGCCACAGACGGCGCTCTGCCATGAGCCGCCTCCATAACATCACATTCAAAATAATCATATGCCTCTACAGCGCATCCAACAGGAACCACCATCACCGTTTTATCTAAAATTCCCAGTTCGTCAATTGCCTCACCTATAATTCTATGAGCAATACCATGTCCGCAGCCCGGACAATAGTGAAAAGATACGTCTATTATTGAGTCAGGTTTTTTACATATTGTTTTCATGCGCTATCCTCCTGATTTTTTCCAGTATTTCGTCCTCGTCCGGAAGCATTCCTCCGCACCGTCCGTAAAAATCAACTTTTGCTCTGCCATTTACCGCAAGACGTACGTCCTCAACCATTTGTCCATGACTCATTTCAACACAAAGTATTGACTTTATATCTCTATCAAAAGCTTTCTCAGGGAACGGCCATAATGTACGCGGTCTTATTATTCCAACCTTTATTCCTTCTTTTTCGGCTCTGTGAACAGCCGCGCGAGCTATACGGGCAGCAATACCATATGCTGTAACAATAATATCAGCTCCGTCCGTATTGTATTCCTCCCAGTCCTGCATCTCTGACTTTATTTTACTATATTTTTTCTCCAATGCGATGTTGACCTCTTCAAGCTCTTCTGGTGAAAGATACAACGTGTTTATTATATTGTGCTTATCCCTGTTTCCTCTTCCGCAGGCTGCCCACGGTTTGTCATAATGCTTCACCTCAGGCAGCTTATCCAAATCTACCAACTCCATCATTTGACCCACTATTCCGTCCGCCAGAATCATAACAGGAATCCGCCATTCATCAGCTATATTAAATGCATGTACTGTAAACTCAGCCATCTCCTGAGCACTTGCCGGAGCAAGGACAATTAAATGATAATCGCCATGACCGCCTCCTTTAGTTGCCTGAAAGTAATCAGACTGCGCTGCCTGAATTCCTCCAAGACCCGGTCCTGCTCTCATTACATTTACAATAACACAAGGCAAATCCGCCGCCGCAATATAACTTATTCCTTCCTGCTTAAGGCTTATACCGGGAGATGATGAGCTTGTCATTACACGAAAGCCTGCTCCCGCAGCCCCGTAAACCATATTAATCGCGCTCACTTCGCTTTCCGCCTGTAAAAATACTCCGTCATGCTTTGGAAGATGCTGAGCCATATACGCAGCAATTTCTGTCTGCGGTGTAATAGGATAACCGAAGAAGCATTTTATTCCTGAATATATCGCCGCATAAGCGACAGCTTCGTTGCCCTTCATAAGCTTCCTCATTTATCATCATCCTTTCTAATTGTAATTGCAATATCCGGACATACGGTATAACATGAGCCGCATCCGATACATTCGCCGTCAACAGACGCGCATCCCTTACCATACGCTGTTATTTCGTCAGAATTTATATGTATTATTCCTTTCGGACACACAGCAGTACAAAGTCCGCATGCTTTACATTTGTTTTTATCTATAAAAACATTTATCATAAAATAATCCTATAACCTTTCTTCCCGCTAATGCTAATAAATAACCTGCAAACACCTTATCAGCGGGCTAATAAAGTATTAATTTAAAATTTTATCTGTCAGAACTCTTCTATATTTTAGAATTATATTCTTCACTATTATCATTATATCAAATTATCCCATATAATGCAAAGGTTTTTTAATGTATTTTCCACAAAAATTTTATATTTGCTATATTTTATAAATATTGGCTTAATATTGCTGTCATTTAACGCAAAAGCCCCTGAAAGATACTTTCAGGGGTTTCTATAATTATAAATATTATTCTTCATCAAACAGAGCCTTTGCAAATTCATCCGGATTAAATTCCTGTAAATCATCGATACCCTCGCCCACTCCTATAAATTTAACCGGCAGATTTTGTTCCTTTGCAATCGAAATGACTATTCCGCCCTTTGCCGTTCCGTCAAGCTTAGTAAGAATAATACCGGTTATATCAGCGGCTTCCGCAAATAATTTTGCCTGACTTACAGCATTTTGTCCTGTCGCGGCATCCAGCACAAGCAAGGTTTCACGCGGTGAATCCGGCAATTCCCGCTCAATCACACGATTTATTTTTGCAAGCTCCGCCATAAGATTTTTCTTATTATGCAGTCTGCCGGCGGTATCACATATTAATATATCTGCTCCTCTCGCTTTCGCTGCGGCACACGCGTCAAAAACTACCGCGGCAGGGTCACTGTTTTCCTGATGCTTTATAATATCACATCCGCTTCTCTGCGCCCATATGTCAAGCTGGTCTATCGCCGCCGCTCTGAACGTATCAGCCGCGCCAAGAAGCACCTTTTTTCCCTGCGCTCTGTAATGAGAGGCAATTTTGCCTATACTTGTTGTTTTACCCACGCCGTTTACACCTATAACAAGTATAACAGACGGCTTTCCTGAAATATCAATCTCACTGCTTTGCTCGCTCAAAATATCACTTATAATATTCTTTAGCTCCTGCTTTACAACATTTCCGTCGGTAATGTGCTTATGCTTTACAGCGTCACGAAGTGTCTCAATAATATATTCAGATGTTTCAACCCCTATATCAGCCATTATAAGCGCTTCCTCAAGATTTTCAAACAGCTCTTCATCCACCTGAACAAAAACGCTGAATACATTATTTACCTGCTCCGCAATAGATTCACGTGTTTTTGTCAGACCGTTTTTTAATTTTTCAAAAAATCCCATATTTCAACTCCTAACTGACCATATCACCGGCAACATCGTCAATATGCAGTGAAAGCAGTTTTGACACGCCTTTTTCCTGCATTGTCACACCATACAAAATATTAGCGGCTTCCATTGAGCCTCTTCTATGTGTTATTACGATAAACTGGGTCTGTTCAATATAATTTTTTAAATATGTAGCAAACCGCGAAACATTGACATCATCAAGCGCGGCGTCAATCTCATCCAATATACAAAACGGAGCGGGCTTGACTCTCAATATAGCAAACAGCAGAGCTATTGCTATAAATGATTTTTCGCCACCTGAATATAAATTAATATTCTGTAATCCCTTCCCAGGAAGCTGAACCTCAATTTCAATACCGCTTTCAAGCACGTTATTAGGTTCAGACATATACAGTCTGGCTTTTCCGCCCCCAAACAGCTCCTTAAATACCTTTGAAAAACTTTCATTAATATCAGCAAACTGCTTTCCGAAATGTTCCTCCATAAGGTCTTCCATAGAAGATATAATATCCGTAAGGTCCATTTTTGACTTTTCAAGGTCATTTTTCTGTTCCGTAAGAAAATTAAAACGCTCCTCAACAGCAATATATTCTTCAATAGAATCCACATTCACGCTTCCTAACGCTTTTATCTCACTTTTAAGCTCCGCAAGTCTTGCAAAAGCCGCTTTTTCATCATCCACCTCAGTTTTTATATCAAACGCGGTAGAATATGTCAGTTCATAATTATCCCACAGCCGTCCCAGAATATTTTCTGTGTCAGAATTCAATTTTTCACGCCTGTTATCAAGTCTTGACAACTCCTGCTGAAGATTAAGCAGCTTATCAGTAAGGTCTTTATTTGCTTCCTGAATATTTTGCAGACTTTCAAGCAGATGTTTTTTATCTTCCTCCAGCCCTGTTATAATACTTATTATTTTTTCAGACTTATCTTCAATATCCTGCGTTCTTTTTTTATTTTCATTAATCTGACTATACAGCCTGTCATTTTCCTGACAAATGTTTTCTTTATCATTTTCTTTACGCTTAATATCTTCACCAGCATTTTTTATTTCCAAGCCTGTATTGTCTATAGACATCTTAATAAGATTAATATCCTTTTCCAATCCGGCAAGAAGCATTGTTTTATCCATTATATCCTGAGTTTTTTCTTCCTTATCGGACGAAATTTTTTCAAGCGCGCCGCTCATCTCTTCAGCGTTATCCTGCATTGACTGAGCATCTTTTTCAAGCCTTCTGATTTCCTGAAGCAAAACAGCAATTTCATCAGATGATTCTGAAAGCTGATGTTCTATCTGCTCAAGCTCAGCCCTGTGATTTTTCTCTGTATCCGCGTCTGCTTCAAGTGACTGCTCCAAATGTTTAAGCGTATTTTCAAGACGAAGTATTTCATCTTCATATTCACGCACAAGCGGTATATATGACGATAACTGATTGTTAATTCTTTGAATGTCCTCCTGAGTTTTCTGTTTTTTATCGTTTAAATCACGCATATTAACGGATAATTCTTTAATTTGTGCAGTAAGTGTTTTTATTTCTGAAGCTCTTGACAAAAATCCGCTCTGCTTATTTACACTTCCGCCCGACATTGAACCGCCGGCATTAAGCAAATCCCCCTCAAGTGTAACAATACGAAATTTATATCCGAATTTACGGCTTATATCAATTGCATTATCAACGTTATCAACAACAACAACACGTCCCAGCAAGCTTTTTATAATCCCCTCATATTTTCTGTCAGCACGCACAAGAGAATTTGCTAATCCTATAAAGCCCTCACATTTACTTACATCACGCAAATTGTCAAGCTCTCTTCCACGTACAGATGTTACCGGAAGAAATGTTGCGCGTCCAGCATTATTTCTTCTTAAAAATTCAATAGCCTGTTTAGCGTCTTCCTCGCTCTCAACAATAATATTCTGTAAAGCTCCGCCCAAAGCTACTTCTATCGCGGTAACATATTCCTTCTGGACATCCACAAGACCTGATACTGTACCGTAAATCTCAAGACGTTTTAATTCTTCCGCTTTTAGCACAAATTTTACACTTTTCGCGTAACCGGCATAATCATTTTCCATACCTTCAAGAATCTTCTTTTTTGAGAATTTGGAATTATAGTCCACATGCATGCTATTCAGAGCAACCGTTATTTTATCAAGCGATGAACGTGCCGTACTTATATCTTTATTATGACGCTCAACTGTTAATTTCATTTTTTCAAGCTTCTGTGCTTTTTGGCTGATTTCCTCTCTGCACTGTTCTATATCTTCTCTTGTGCTTGTCACATCCTCATTAAAGCTTCTCAGCTCTGCCTCAACTACTTCTCTGCGCTCAATAAAACTGCTGCGCAGAGCTTCAAGTCCGCTCATCTGAGCCTTTTTTGAAGATATTTCATTGAGCTTTTCTATCACCTCACTTCTTACAGACTCTATTTTTTCCGATAAAGCATCCCGCTGTATTCCTATTTGCTCCTGCTCATCCTTAAGTAAATCAAATTCACTCAAAATCAATTCTGCCGCTGATTCCTTTTCTTTTATATCCTTATGAAATTTTGCAATAGCATTTTCACGCTCAATATTCTTTTCCTTTAAAATACTTATTTCACTATCAATCCTTGCAAGCATAGAATGATTATTTTTAATATTATTCTCTGCTATAGTAATTTCATTTTTTACCTTGTGACTATCCTCCTGAACATTACGCAAGCATCTGTTTTTATCAGCTATTTCTTCATCCTTCTGTTTACTCTCATCATACAGAGCACTTACTTTTCGTTCCGCCTCTGATTCAGACGCCCTCAGCTCTGTAAGCTCGTCTTCAACATTTTTATACAACTTTTCGGTCTCTTCCAAATTCTCTTTATTCTTATCCATAGTAACAAGACTGAGGTTTACATCAAGACCTTTAAACTCTTCATACAAATTAAGATATTTTCTTGCTTTTTCCGACTGACGTTTAAGAGGGGCTCTCTGTCCCTCCAGCTCCGTTGTTATATCACCTATTCTAACAAGATTTTCCTCAACGCCTTTTAGCTTTTTCTCAGCATCTTCTTTTCTGTATTTATACTTTGATATGCCTGCCGCTTCTTCAAATAAACTTCTTCTATCCTCTGCCTTTGTTGACAATATCTGAGATACATTTCCCTGACCGATAATCGAATATCCATCTCGTCCAAGACCCGTGTCCATAAACATCTCATGAATATCCTTTAAACGGCAATTTACGCGATTTATCTGATAAACACTCTCGCCACTTCTAAACAAACGTCTTGTTACTGTAACCTCATCAAAATCTATATTAAACATGTGTGTACTGTTATCCAATACAAGACTTACCTCCGCAAAATTAACCGGCTTACGTGTTTCTGTTCCCGCAAATATTACATCCTGCATATTAGAGCCACGCAGAGTTTTCGCGCTCATTTCACCTATTACCCAACGTATAGCATCAGAAATATTACTTTTTCCGCTGCCGTTAGGACCGACAACTGCCGTTGAACCCTCAACAAAATCAAGCACTGTTTTATCCGCAAAGGACTTAAAGCCCTGTAATTCAAGTCTTTTTAATAACAAACACATCTCACCTCTCTTTTTTCAAGTTCGCTGTCAGGATAAATTTTAATATTTATTCCCTTTTCACGCTTTAACCTTAATATATTCATTTTCCTGTTTCCGACAGCCTTTGACACCTCTTGCGGATTTACAAAAATATCGGCTTGTCCACAATTTTCATTCATCAAATTTTCATTCATAATGTCATAGTAAATACTGCTTTCTACAAGCTCACCAAAAGAGCTGTGAACAGGTCCCGCAACAACACTGCCATGCTCGCAGATTTCATCCGTAGACTGCAATCCTATTCGTATTACCTTAATATTATTTCCTTCAAACTTAAGCAGCAAACGTTTTGACAACTGTACTGCCTCATCAACAGTCTGCGGTATATATTCCCCTGACATATACATGTCCTCTAAAAGCGTGTCCTTCAGTGTCAGTGTTGGATATATACGGACAATATCAGGTTTAAGTGCAATCAGCTCATCAGCGGTCTTTAGAGATTTTTCTTCTGAATCGCCCGGCAGTCCGGTCATCATCTGTAAGCCCAATGTAAAAGGATATTCCCGAATCAACTCAACAGCACGTATAACATCTTCTCTCGTATGACCTCTATTAGAGCTTATTAAAACATCATTATCCATAGACTGAACACCAAGCTCAATCGTTGTAACTCCATATTTTTGCAGATTGTCCAGAATATCATGATTTATATAATCAGGCCTTGTGGAAATACGTATCCCATCTATACGTCCCTTAGCTAAATAATAATTAGCCGCGTTAAGAAGCTCGCTCTGTTCATCAAGTGATATTCCCGTAAAACTTCCTCCAAAAAAGGCAGCTTCAATATATCGGTCTGTTTTCGGCAGTGTCCGTAAATACTGTTCTATTATAAACTGTACTTTCTCCGCTGTAATATCTGTCCGCACTCCTGTTATCCTTTTTTGATTACAGAAAACACAATCAAAGGGACATCCTCTATGCGGAACAAAAACAGGTATATTATACGTTTTCATAATACTTTTCCTATAGCCTTTAACACTGCGTGCGCCGCATTCTGTTCCGCTTCTTTTTTACTATGTCCAACCCCCCTAGCCTTAGGCATATCATCAACCAGTACCTCAACCTCAAAGGTTTTATTATGGTCCTGACCTGTCTCCGATACTATTCTATATGTGACCTTACCTGTTGTACCGGTCTGAAAAACCTCCTGAAGCATGGTTTTATAGTCCGCATATCCATGTCCTGACACAACGATATCTATCGCGTCACGCATAAGGTCAATAACCCATTTTCTTACAAATTCCATACCTGCGTCAATATAAATTGCGGCAATCACAGCCTCGAAAGCATCCGACACAATAGAGGCTCTTTTACGTCCTCCTGTCAGTTCTTCTCCTTTACCAAGACGTATCAATGAACTTAAATTAATTTTTTTCGCAACCTCATTTAGTGATTGCTCGCATACAAGAGTCGCGCGGTATTTAGAAAGCCATCCTTCATTAATATTTTTAAGATGCTTAAACAGATAGTCACTTATTATAATACTAAGAACAGAATCGCCTAAAAATTCAAGTCGCTCATTACTTTCTTTTCTGCACTCATTTGCGTATGAGCTATGCGTCAAAGCAGTCTCAAGCAGCTTAACATTCTTAAAGGTATAGCCTATATTTTTTTCCGCATTATTCATTTTTAGTTCCTTTCTGATATGAACTGCTCCAAACAGTGAAACTGCTTCGCTTTTTGGAGCAATACATATAAACAGCATAGAGGGTGCCCACTGCGGCATCCTCTATGCGTTAATATTAATTAAAAATTAATCTTCATATTTTTTCATTACCAGCGTCGCATTATGTCCGCCGAATCCAAGCGAATTTGACATAGCCGTCTTAACTTCCTGATATCTTCCCTCATTAGGAACAATATCTAAATCACATTCAGGGTCAGGAGTCTGATAGTTTATTGTAGGCGGAATATATCCTTCCTGAATCGCCAAAGCGCATATAATAGCTTCAACGCCTCCGGCAGCGCCCAAAAGATGGCCTGTCATAGACTTTGTAGAGCTTGCAACAACCTGTTTTACAGCGTCACCAAACACACTCTTAATTGCCTGTGTCTCAAAGGAGTCATTGTATTTTGTCGATGTGCCATGCACATTAATATAAGTAATATCTTTTGGCTCCAGTCCTGCGTCTTTAATTGCCAGTTCCATCGCCTTCGCTCCGCCAGCTCCTCCAGGAACTGGGCTGGTTATATGATAAGCGTCATCGGTAGCACCATATCCTGCAAGCTCACAATAAATATGCGCTCCGCGCTTCTTTGCGTGCTCCAGCTCTTCAAGAACTATAAAGCCTGCTCCCTCACTCAGCACAAAGCCGTCACGTTCCGCGTCAAAAGGTCTCGATGCGGTCTGCGGATCATCATTTCTTGTAGACATTGCCTTCATAGTACAAAAGCCGGCAAAAGCAAGAGGACTTACAGCAGCCTCCGCACCGCCTGTGATTATAACATCATTATTTCCATACTGAATATGTCTCATAGCGTCGCCAATAGCATTTGTACTTGACGCACACGCAGTAACAATATTCTCATTAATACCCTGCGCTTTAAATTTAATTGCTATTTGAGCAGCGCCCATATTTCCTATCATCATAGGAATAAAAAACGGACTTACACGTCCAGGACCTCTTTCCATAAGCATTTTATGCTGGTCCTCAAGAGTTTTTATACCTCCGATACCGCTTCCTGTTATAACTCCAACTCTCCACGGGTCTTCCAATTCCATATCAAGTCCTGAATCTTCAACAGCCTCACTTGCCGCAACCATGGCAAACTGCGTATACCTATCCATTTTACGCGCTTCTTTTTTGTCCATATAGTCGGAAGGTTCAAAATCCTTAACCTCTCCGGCAATTTGTGTTTTAAATTCCGATGCATCAAAATGTGTGACCTTGTCTATGCCGCACTTTCCTGACTTAATTCCGTCCCAGAAAGTTTTTACATTATTTCCTAGGGGAGTAACTGCTCCCAAACCGGTTACAACAACTCGTCTCATTTATTTGCCTCCTGTTTTATCTTTATAACAAATATATATAAATATAA
>CAJUFV010000278.1 GCA_910585795.1 uncultured Clostridia bacterium
AAGCAATGAAAAAGAATATGGCAAGGATTTTCTATGGTTTTTGTGGTGCGGATGCTATTCACCGGTATATGGTAAAAACAAAATGACCTCCTTTGAACGTTACTTCATTAGTGACGAAAGCACATGGACGGAAATCAAAGACGAATATTATCATCTCATTGAAAAGCCGTCTGTATGTGATAAAATACTTAAAGAATTTGATATTGACAGCAATGAATTCTCACATATTATAAACGGACACGTGCCTGTTAAAATCAAAAAAGGCGAAAGCCCAATACGCTCAGGCGGCAAGCTGCTTGTTATAGACGGTGGTCTTTCCAGAGCATATCAATCAGTCACAGGCATCGCAGGTTATACACTGTTATTTAATTCTCACGGACTACTGCTAAGCGCCCACGGCTCTTTTGAATCTATTGAAGGCGCTATACAAAAGGAAATAGATATTCATTCTACGCTTGATGTTGTAGAGTTGGCTCCACACCGTCTGCTCGTTGAGGACACAGACGCGGGAAAAGCGCAGTCCAAAAAAATTAATGACTTAAAAGCCCTGGTGGAGGCGTATCATAAAGGCAAAGTAAAACAAACCTGAAAGGATTAAAACAATGAACTATAAAAACAAACCTCTTCATATAAACACCCTTGTGCCTAACGGCACATATGAGGTGACAATAAGCATTACGGCTCATGAGGATATTACCTTTACAATACTTTCTCAGTCCAGGCGTTTTATGGTACAGGATGCTTCACTGAAAAAAAACGAGAAAAAAGATTACCGCTTCAATGTGAGCGTATGTGACTACCATAAAAACCACGAGAACTATACATCAGTAAACGGTGTTAATCTTGACATAGTATGCGACGGTAATTTTTCAGCGGTTTCAGCAGTTTCCCCTTCCGTTATCCCTGTCATATATATTGCTGGTGATTCAACCGTTACAGACCAGCCCGCGGAATATCCGTACAATCCATCTGCCACATACTGCGGATGGGGACAAATGCTTCCTCAGTTTCTCAACACAGGAATTGCTGTGGAGAACCACGCGCAGTCAGGCTCCACAACCGCGGATTTCTTAAAAGTCAATTTTACAGCATTCAGTGACAAAATAAAACCAGGTGATTTTCTTATTGTGGAATTTGGTCACAATGACCAAAAGCTTCCGGAGCTTGACGCGTTTGGAGGTTATACCGAAAATCTTAAGCGTTTTATAAATTTTGCCCGCGAAAAAGGAGCGGTGCCAATTATATCCTCACCCATCAACAGAATCATATTCCGGCAGGACGGAACATTGCTTAATCTATTGGGTGACTACAGAAAAGCCGTACAAAACATATGCGCTGAAATGGAAGTTTCATTTATAGATTTATGGTCACGCACCACGGAATTTTTTGAAGCGGCAGGCCCTGTAAAGGCATGGGATTATTTCTGGAGCAACGGCACTGAACGTGATTATACACATACAAACGATATTGGCGGAAATATAATCGCAAGATTTGCAGCAGATGAAATTATCAAAAACAACATACAGCCTATTGCGGATTTAATAAAAAAAGATATAATTTCCGTAACCATGCCTGAAAAAAAACTTGATACTTATACTCAAAACACAAAAGAGCTTGAGCATCTAAAAACTATCGGTCTTGTAAATATTCCGCAAGCCTTAGCTCTAACAGATATTGATAAAGACATCACAAGCATATAAATTTAAACCTTCGCAGACTGACAACAAATCAGTCTGCTTTTTCTATAATTTGTATTACGCGTTATTATCTAATCATATTGCAAATCTTGTTTTTTTATGATAAAATTAATTCATGAGGTGAACAGAATGAATATTTCACACAGACAAAACGAATATTTATACAGTTATACTAAAAACGACCCTCCTGAATTACAGATGCACATACATCATTATTATGAATTTCTGTATTTCAAATCAGGTGACGCTTCTTATTTAGTTGAAAATAATATATATCCCGTTGAAAAAGGCGATATTTTTATTACACGTCCAAACGAGCTTCATACTCTTGTTTTCCATTCAGACAAGCAGTACGAGCGTGATTTTGTGCAAATTTCAAAAAGCTTTATAGCGGAATTTCCGGTATTGTTTGAAGCAATAGACGCTCGTCCTCCAGGAACATATAATTGTATAAAAAAAGATATTGCTGCCAAATATAACCTGTACGAATATTTTGATAACGTAAAGCACTATGTACTATATCGCCTTCCGGAAAGCGACGCGATGATTAAATCATACACCATTCAATTTCTGGTAAAATTAAATTCAATATCAGAAACAACAAATAATTCCAGACCCAGTTCAGGAAACCGTATTGACAATATCATTGAATATCTTACATATAATATTTCCTCTGATATTACACTTGATTTCCTTGCTGATAAATTCTTTATAAATAAATATCACATGTGTCATATTTTCAAGAAAACAACAGGACTTACAATAAAAGAATTTATTAATATCCGTAAAATTACCAAAGCAAAAAATCTGCTTTGCAGCGGCACAGACATTATGTCTCTTTGCTATGAATGCGGCTTTAATGATTATTCCACCTTTTATAAAACCTTCAAGAAACTTACAGGCAAATCACCAAAAAATTTTATTCATAATAATTAACAAAACCGCTGTAACATTATTACAGCGGTTTTGTTAATTATTATTAATCATGCTTCAGCTCTCTTATCTCTTCACCAAGGAAACAGAATCCATAATAGCCCTTAGACTGAATTTTATCAAGATATTTTGATAGCTTCTTTGGCTTCTCATATATTACAACATCATACTCGTCTCTAAGCTGCTCTGCTGCAATTATCGCGTCAGTAATCTGTGTGCTGTCATAAAGAAGCGCAATACGCTTCTTTGCATCTGGAATTTTATATCCTGTCTCTGTAAGCAAAGCAAAAATTCTTTCAAATCCAATGGAAAAGCCCACAGCAGGAATATTCTCACCGGTAAATTTGCCTATAAGATTATCATATCTTCCTCCGCCTGCAATTGAACCTCTGAACTTATCACTGACAATTTCAAAAACAGTTCCCGTATAATAACCCTGTCCTCTTACAAGCGATATATCAAATTCTATGTTATACGCTTTATTAGCTAGCGTTTCTACCGCCTTTATGATATATTCAATATTCTCAGCAGTTTCATTTCCACATACATTCTTTACGCTGTCGAGAGTCATAGGCTTTGAAATAACTTCTTCAAATTTGCTGACTGCTCCACCGTCAAAGGCTTTTTCCTTTAACTCAGCAATTACTCCCTCTGAGCCTATTTTATCCAGCTTATCAAAGGTAATACATACGCTGTCCAGCTGATTTTCCTCAAAACCTACAGCCGAAAGAAGTCCGCGCAATATCCTTCTATCATTTATTTTAACTGTAAAATCTGTTATATTCAGTGATAATAACGCCTTTGCTGTAGTATGAATAAGCTCAATTTCAGAGCTTACTGACGATGAACCAATTATATCTATATCACATTGCACAAATTCTCGAAGTCTGCCCTTTTGCGGCCTTTCCGCGCGGTATACCTTATCAATCTGTATACACTTTGCCGGCAGCACAAGCTGTTCTCTGTTATTAGCGTAATACCTTGAAAGCGGCAGCGTCAGGTCATAGCGAAGTCCCATATCACACAAATTTTTTTCATCTCCGGAGACAATCGCCTTTGACAGCTTATCGCCTCTTTTCATAATTTTAAATATAAGATTAAGATTGTCACCGCCGTCACTCTTATCAAGATTTTCAATATCCTCAAGCGCTGGCGTCATTATACGCTCAAAACCAGCGTCAGTATACGTATTAAGAATACTGTTTTGTAAATAATCTCTAAGCTGTGTCTCTTCGGGAAGATAATCATTCGTACCCTTTAGTGTTGTTATTTTCATATGTTTACTCCTTTATCTGCCATTTTTTTCATAAGTCCGTAGAGCTTTTCAAGCGCGTCTGTTTTCGCAAGAGGACGAAGCTTTTCAGACATATTTGCAAGCATTTTTTTATCCTCTGCCATAGACATCATTTTTTTATACAGAGTTTCCTCACACAATTCCTGTTCCAGTATCACAGCGGCGGCGCCATTATTTTCAAATTCGCGCGCGTTTTGTTCCTGATGATTTCTCACAACATTGGGTGATGGAATAAGTATAGACGGCTTACCCAGCGCCGCGATTTCACTAACCGTTATTGCTCCTGAACGCGCAATAACAAGGTCTGCCGCCGCCATCCAATCAGCCATATTGTCTATATATGACACAACTCTAACATCATCGCTGAGCTCTATGTCCTTTTCTTTTATTTTCTCTATTACGCTTTCATAATTTCTGTCACCAGTCCCAAACAGCAGTGATATTTTTCCCTCGTTTACAATTCTGCCAAGCATATCTACCACTGTATTATTTATCTTTTCAGCACCAAGGCTTCCTCCGAATATAAGAACAAACGGCTTTGTTATACTCAGCTTTTCTCTGGCCTGAGCATAATCCGCATTAAGAATCTCACCTCTTACAGGATTACCCGTAACCACACATTTGTCCTTACGCTTCATGTGATTTACTGTTTCTTCAAAGCTAAGTGCAAGATAATCCACATACTTTTCAGCCCCGCGTACCGTAAGTCCCGGATATACATTCTGTTCATGAATAAGCGATGGTACTCCTGTTTTTTTTGCCGCTATCGCAACTGGTCCGCTCACATATCCGCCTGTACATACAATACAATCCGGCTTAAACTTCTTTATAATATTTTTACAGTCAGAATTTGCCTTAATCAGCTTTTTAATCACCGAAACATTTTTCATTAAATGCTTCCTGTCAAAGCCCGCAATGTCAATAAACTCCAGACTGTATCCCGCTTTCGGAACAAGCTTAGTTTCCATTCCGCTTTTTGTTCCAATAAAAAGCGCTTCAAAAGCTTTATCCTGAGACGCCGCATAATCAGCAATTGAAATGGCAGGATTAATATGTCCTCCCGTTCCTCCCCCTGCAAATATAACCTTCATTAAATTATCATCATCCTTTTCTATACCCTAAGAATAATTCCCTAATACATTATTTCAATGCTATTCTTTAATTGAATATCTTGATATATTAAGCAATACACCCATTTCCAGAAGCAATGTAAGTATTGCTGTACCTCCATAGCTAAAAAACGGCAGAGCAACCCCCGTATTAGGTACACTGGAAGTAGCAACCGCTATATTAAGTATTGTCTGTATTGCAAGCTGTCCGGCAATACCCAAAGCCACAAGTGAACTGTACGTATCAGGAGCGTTCATCGCAATTCTTACAGCTCTTATTATCAGAGCCGCAAATAAAAGTATTATAACTGCCGCGCCGACAAGACCCAGCTCCTCGCATACAATTGCAAAAATAAAATCATTATACGGCTCAGGAAGATATGAGTATTTCTGAACACTCTGTCCCAGTCCTAATCCGAAGATACCGCCTGAGCCTATGGCATACAATCCCTGAGCCACCTGATAGCTTTCATTACGTATATCCTTAAACGGGTCAATAAAACTGGTTACTCTCGCCCATCTTACAGGGCTGAACGCGTATACTCCCAATATAAGTATAGGCACAAGAATAAAAGCTCCGATAAGCACTGGCTTTATGGGGGTTCCGCCGGCAATCATTACAGTAACACCAATACCTGCAATAACTATTGCGCCGCTAAGATGTGTTTCCATAAGCATCAAACCGACAACTACAAACATAATACCCACATACGGCAGATTTCCGCCCAGCTTCTTCAGATTATATTTGCCGCTGTCTATAAGTCTCGCAAAGTACATAGCTATTACCGGCTTCATAAACTCTGACGGCTGAAGCTCAATAACAGGAGTATTAAGCCACCTCCGCGAACCGTTATGCGATGCTCCTATTCCTGGAATAAGCACGCACACAAGCAGTACTACACACACTGCCATCATTTTAGGAACAAAATCCTTATAACCTTTATAGCTTATTTTAGACACAATTCCCATGCCCGCAAGACCAATTACCGCGCAGGCAAACTGTTTAAAAAAGAAATAATAGGAATTTCCGTATATACGGTTCGCCGCCGGAGCCGATGCTGACAGAAGCATTACCAGTCCGGCTGCCAGCAGAAGTATCACTATAAATAAAAATGTATAATCTATATCTCCCGCTTTTACGAATCTGACAGGCTGTCTGTTCGTCTTAACACGTGTTGTTTTTCTATTCTGTTTTACTGCTCTGTTAGGATATGCAGTTCCAGCCATATATAATTCTCCTTCCGTCAGATTGCAGGTACAACGGCAATCCATGATATAACACAAAGAACCGCAGTTGCCAGTGTAAATACCGTCACAATTTTCGTTTCCTTCCAGCCGCACATCTCAAAATGATGATGCAAAGGCGTCATTTTAAATATTCTTCTTCCCTCTCCATACTTTTTCTTTGTATATTTAAAATACGTTGTCTGCATAATTACCGACAATGTTTCCATGAAATAAACAAAACCAACAAGTAGTAAATATATTGGCATTTTTAAATCAATTGCCATAAGCGCGACCGAAGCTCCCAGAAAAAGCGAGCCTGTATCGCCCATAAACACCCTCGCCGGATATCGGTTAAAGACTAAAAAACCTAGCAAACCTCCCGTAAGTGCTGCTGAAAATACTGTTACTCCGTACTCCTTAAATGCAATATATGAAACAGCAATGAAAAAAATTCCCGTAACTGCTGTTATGCTTGACGCCAATCCATCCAGTCCGTCAGTAAGATTAACAGCGTTTACAACACCAACCACAATAAACATTACAAAAGGTATGTACAACCACAAAGGCATTGTCCACTCAATCGAAGTAAACGGGATTTTTATTGATGTATCTAACTGTCCCATTACATAGAGCGCCACAACATACACTGCCGCAAGCACCACCTGCATAATAAACTTCTGCGGAGCTGTAAGACCAAGATTACGTTTTTTTACTACCTTAATATAATCATCAATAAATCCAATTAATCCGAAGCCAAGCGATATGACAAACAATACAAGACATCTCGCATATGTAGCATTAAAATTACTCTTCAAAACAAATATTATTGTTGTCACCAAAATTGCCGCGGCAATACCGAATATAAACATTATACCGCCCATTGTCGGTGTTCCTGATTTTTTCTGATGCCACTTCGGCCCCTCCTCACGAATTTCCTGACCGAATTTCAGATTTCTCAGCCATGTAATAAACATAGGACCAAATACAAGAGTAACAGCAAGCGCCGCCGCAAAAGCAAGCAGCGATAACATTAACATTTCCTTTAAATCTTCCATTTTTGATATCCTTTTCCTCTCATTAGTTATTCTTTATTGTGTTATATACTTCCTCAAAACGCATCCCGTGCGAAGCTTTTATAAGCACAGCATCCCCCTTTGTCAGCTTATCTTTTATATAATTACATACGTCAAGAGTTTTATCAAACGCGTTAACATACTCTATGCCGTTATCCTCTGCGTATTGAGCAAGATATTTCATATTCTCTCCCGCTGTAACCAACACATCAACATCATTTTCTATAACTGCTTTCCCCAGATTATAATGTGCGTCCTGCGCAAAATCACCCATTTCAAGAATATCACCAAGCACAGCGATTCTGCGCTTGCAATCCGCATTTCCCAGCACCTTCAGCGCAGCCTTTATTGAATCCGAAGAAGCATTGTAACAGTCATTTATAATTGTAATACCGTTATATTCTTCAATCTCCATACGCATTGATGTAAGCTCAAAGCTTTCTATACCATCAATTATATTTTCCATAGGAATATTAAATTCACGTCCGACGCATATTGCCGCAAGCGCATTATAGACATTATGTTCACCGGGAACATTCACCTTAACATTATACTCTTTGCCGTCTGCTACAGCTGTAAAGCGTATCCCGTCCAATCCATTATTATATATATCTTTCGCATAGACATTATTTTCCGGATTTGTAATTCCATAATAAATTACTTTATACTTAC
>CAJUFV010000279.1 GCA_910585795.1 uncultured Clostridia bacterium
GTAGTGTGCCTGTATCTTCAAGTATCATTTTAACACAAAATTTGGAATGCTGCTCTACTGTTTTGGTTTCATAACCTTTTGTGCCTTGTAGCGCAGCGGAAAGGAATGGTCATAACTATGAAAAAACAGATTATTGCTGTGCTTGCCGCCTTGTCTATGGCAGCAGCTTTACTTCCGGCATCAGTGCTGGCGGCGGACAAGTCACCTCAGCCTGTACTGCGCTACACATTTGACGGTAAAAATGTTCTTTCCGATGAAAACGGTAAAAATGAACTGAAGCTGTCAGGCGGAGCAAGCATTATTGGTGACGGTAACAAGGGAAGGGCGCTTTTGCTCGATGGTATTGATGGATATGCGCAGCTCCCGTCAGATATACTTACTGATGATATGACTGTTGCCGTATGGGTAAAAATCAGTAAATTCAATACATGGGGACGGGTATTTGATTTTGGTACAGACGCAAACAATAACTTTTTCTTCGCGCCGTTTTCCGGCGGAGCGTCGAGAGTAGAAATGAAGGTGTCTTCAGCTGCGGCAACGATGGACTGTGAGGAAGAAATAGAAAAGGATTGGGTGCATTATGCTGTAACGGTTGATAAGGATACCGTGTCATACTACAGAAACGGACGGCTTATAAAGTCAAAATCAGGCATGTCAGTAAAGCCGTCGGATATAAAGGATGAGCTTAACTATATAGGTAAATCGCATTACGACGGAGATGCCTATTTGTCTGCCGCTATTGATGATTTCCGCGTGTATAACAGCGCTCTTACCCGCGGTGATATATGCGATATTGTTGCTGATGGAAATATAAATCCTGAGATTATGATTGATTCCTATGCAATAGAGGATGGACAAATAATTACAGGTGATAAAATTGATTTGCCTGAAATGGACGGCGTGTCATGGAGCTGTGACAGTGAGCTTATTGATACTGATACGGGCTTAGTGAGGCATAACAGCAATACGGAAGCAGCAGTGCTTACAGCGTCATTTGATGGAATTGAAAAAAACTATACTGTCTATGTTACAGGAACAGACGAAACCCCTTATACGGTTAATATCAATGCGTCAGACCATTCAAAGGACGTGTCCGACACTATGTGGGGATTATTTTTTGAGGATATAAACAGCGCAGCCGACGGCGGATTGTATGCGGAAATGATACAGAACCGTTCATTTGAAATGGATGACCATTTGTATTCGTGGGAAACAAGCGGTGATGTTAAGGTGAATACCGAAAATCCTCTGAATGAAAATAATCCAACATATATTACAATGTCGGAAGGTTCAAGGATTAAAAATGACGGTTTTCAGGGAATGACGGTTAAAGAGGGAGAAAAATATAATTTTTCTGTTCATATGAGAGGAAAAGGAAGTGTAACAATTCGTGTTCTTGATGAAAATAATAATGAAATTTCTAAAACTTATATGAATTTAAGTAAATATAATCCTGATGAATGGGAAAAAATGGGTCATACAATTGACAGTGATGAAAATGATATTAGGATGATTGTAAATAAAAATACAACAAAGGCAAAACTTGAACTTGAAGTAGTTGAAGGCACTATCGATATTGACATGGTATCCCTAATTCCGCAGGATACATATAAGGGACACGGATTAAGAAAAGATTTAATGGAGCAGCTTGAAGCAATGCATCCTAAATTCCTGCGTTTCCCAGGCGGATGCGCCGTTGAGGGACAGACGATGGATAAGGCGTGGAACTGGAAGGACACTATAGGAGATGTGTCAGAGCGTAAGGAAATGATAAATATATGGAATCCTTCCGCGGCAGAGCCGTATATGATGACCTACGGACTGGGCTTTTACGAATATTTTCAGATGTGCGAGGATTTATCTATGGAGCCTGTGCCTATTCTGAACTGCGGTATCGCGTGTCAGGTACGCTCAGGCAGCGCGATGGACAAGGCGCATCTTGTACCAATGGATGAATTACAGCCTTACATCGACGACGCGCTTGACCTTATAGCGTTCGCAAACGGTACTGATGAAAATAACGAGTGGACAAAGAAGCGTATTGAAATGGGTCATAAGGAGCCGTTTAATATGAAGTATATAGGTATAGGCAATGAGCAGTACGGAGATATTTATTTTGAGCGTTACGCTGAATTCGCGAAGCGGATACACAGCGAATATCCCGATATTGAGCTTGTAACGACATCCGGCACGGCGTCAAGCGGTACTTCCAATGACCTTGCGTGGAACTGGGCAAATGAAAATACCGAATATGCTGACCTTATGGACGAGCATTATTACGAAAATCCCGACTGGTTCAGACAGCATGCTTACCGTTATGATAATTACCGCCGTGATACGAATACAAAGGTGTTTTTAGGGGAATACGCGTCAAAGGGCAATACATGGTATAACGCTCTTAGTGAAGCGGCATTTATGACGGGACTTGAGCGCAACGCTGATGTTGTGCGTATGGCAAGCTATGCGCCGATGCTCGCGAAATACGGTAACACGCAGTGGTCTGCGGCAAATATGATTTGGTTTGATAATTATGATTATGTTTTGACTCCAAATTATTATATACAGTCATTATTCTCAAATAATCAGGGTGACTATTCTTTGCCGACAGAAGTTAAAATGAATGGTATAGAAAAAGATGACACGATTCACGGAGGTGTTGCGGTTGGAAGCTGGGGAACGCATAATGAGTTTAAGGATATTATTGTAAGTCAGGGAGAAACAGAAGTAAGACTTTCCTCGGAGTATGAGAATTGGCTGACAGGAAATGGGGTTTGGTCTGTGAATGAGGAGGGCTCTTTGGTTCAGTCATCTGATGAAACAGGGTCTGTAAGCTGGTTTGATTTAGATAATGACAAAAACTATACTCTTACATTAAAAGCGCGCAAAACAGCAGGTAATGAAGGCTTTCAAATCGGAGTTGCGGCGGAGGACGGACAGAATTACTACAGAGTAAATATAGGCGGCTGGGGAAATACTACCGCAAAAATACAGCGTATTGAAAACGGTGTGTCCGTTGAGGCGGGAAATGTGGCAGAGCAGTCATACGTCGGTAATGTGCATGTAAATGACAACGAATGGTATGACGTCAGAGTCGAAGTAAGTGACTATGAAATTAAGGCGTATTTGAACGATGAATTTATCTGTTCTTATAATAAACCAAAAGAATACGGTCCTGTTTACGCGTCAAGCGTATATGATGAAAAAACAGGAGAAGTTATTGTCAAGCTTGTAAATACGCTCGGCAGTGATGTAAATGTTGGTTTGAATGTAAATAATGTGGCTGTAAGCAACGCTGCGGGGACAACTGTTATGTACGGCGATATATCGCTTGAAAATAGTCTTGAAAAGCAAAATGCGATTGCGCCGCGTGAAGGCGAAATTACAAATGCTGGTAATAGCTTTACATATACTGCTCCGGCAAACTCATTCAGCGTAATACATTTATCCTTGGCAGATTATATACATTCTCCATACATATCAGGGTACACTGACGGTACTTTCCGTCCTGATAATACAATAACACGCGCTGAGGCTGCGGCAATGATTAGTAAATCTAGGGAAATTTCGCCGAACGGAAATTTTGCTAATAAATTCAGCGATGTAAAAGATGATGCGTGGTATAGAGATATTATATGTACACTTGTGGTGGCGGAACGGATAAACGGCTATGAGGATGGTACGTTTAAACCTGAAAACCCAATTACGCGCGCTGAATTTATAACACTTATCGCAAAAGGTAAGATAATACAGTCTGAAAACCTGCAGTTTTCAGATATTTTCAATCATTGGGCAGCAGGTTATATAAATGCTATGGCACTAAAAGGCATGGTTTCCGGATACTCGGACGGTACATTCCGTCCTGACGAGCCTGTTACACGGGCCGAAGCGGTGACAATGATGAATAAAGCTCTTGGACGAAGTATGAATAGTACAACCGGATTGGAAAATCCGTTTAGCGATGTGCCGTCATCGCATTGGGCTTATTATGAGATTTTAGAAGCGTCCGCCGCGTATTAAATTTTAAATAATCATTATACAGGTGACACAATGAAAATAGGAAATTTTGAAACAGAGAACAATGTATTTCTGGCTCCGATGGCCGGGGTGACGGATTTACCATTTCGTAAAATCTGCCGTCGATACGGAGCGGGAATGGTATATTCAGAAATGATAAGCGCAAAGGGTCTTTATTACAATGATAAAAAAACAGAGGAGCTTATGCGTATTGATGCTGCGGAGCGTCCGTGCGCTATACAGATTTTTGGCTCGGACGCGGACATTATGGCCGCGATTATACCGAAGGTTATGAAGGCAAAGCCGGATATTATTGATATAAATATGGGTTGTCCGACTCCCAAAATTGTAAATAACGGTGACGGGAGCGCTCTTCTTAAAAATCCTGAAAAAATCGGAGAGATAGTGAGTAAGGTTTCTATGGTATCCCCGGTTCCGGTCACAGTGAAAATCCGTAAAGGCTGGGATGAAAATAATGTTAACGCGCCTGCTGTGGCGAAAATAATTGAGCGTAACGGCGGCGCGGCTGTCGCGGTGCACGGCAGAACACGTTCTGACTTCTACAGCGGAACAGCCGACTGGGATATTATAAGAGAAGTTAAAAATTCTGTATCAATACCTGTAATCGGTAACGGTGATATTAAATGTGCCGAGGACGCAAAGCGTATGATTGACTATACGGGCTGTGACGCGGTTATGATAGGACGGGGAAGCGAGGGGAATCCATTTATTTTTAAACAGGTAAATGAATATCTGCAAAATGGAAGGGTGGATTTTTTCCCTAATCCGCATGACCGTCTGAGACAAATGCTTGAGCATATTGAAATGCTGACGGAGAATAAGGGAGAAATCAGAGGGATTCCGGAGTCAAGAAAGCACATAGCGTGGTATATTAAAGGCTTGCCTGGAGCGTCGCGTCTTAAAAATGAGGTGTTCCGTATAAATGATATACAGACAATGCGTCAATGTCTGACAGAATATATTAATCATTTGCAATAAAGATTTTTTTCTTCCAAAAAAGCCTTGAAAAAGATATTGCTATTTGATATAATAGTCTCAAAAACTAATGAGAGGAGTTATAAGATTATGGAAAATAAATTTTCTAAAGAGGGTCTTACGTTCGATGATGTACTTCTTGTTCCGCAGGCGTCTGATTTTACACCAAACGAAGCTGACCTCACAACAAAACTGACTAATAATATTACGCTTAATATACCGCTGATGAGTTCGGCTATGGATACTGTTACGGAATCATCAATGGCAATCGCGATGGCGCGTGAGGGCGGTATAGGTATAATACATAAAAATATGACAATTGAACAGCAGGCTGCGGAAGTTGATATGGTTAAGAGAAGTGAAAACGGAGTTATAACCAATCCATTCAGTCTTACTAAAGACCGTACTCTTCAGGATGCGGATGACCTTATGTCCCGTTTTAAAATATCAGGGGTTCCTATTGTGGACGGCGATAATAAGCTTATTGGTATTATTACAAACCGTGACCTGAAATTTGAAACCGATTTTACGCAGAAAATTTCCGAAGTCATGACCTATGAAAATCTTGTAACTGCTCCGGTTGGTACAACACTTACAGAAGCGCAGAAAATTCTTTCCAAGGCAAAGGTTGAAAAGCTTCCTATTGTGGATAGTGACGGCCATTTGAAGGGACTTATTACAATAAAGGATATTGAAAAAGCTGTTCAGTATCCAAATTCAGCTCGTGATAAGCAGGATAGACTTATTGTAGGAGCGGCTATCGGTGTTACGGCTGACGCGCTTAAAAGAGTACAGGCTGTATATGATGCGGGTTGTGATGTAATCGCTCTTGACAGCGCTCATGGTCACAGCTCAAATATAATAAATAAGGTTAGAGAAATAAAGGAAGCTTTTCCTGACCTGCCTATTATTGCCGGAAATATTGCTACAGGAGAGGCAGCTGAGGCTCTTATTAAGGCAGGAGCGGATTGTCTAAAGGTTGGTATAGGTCCGGGGTCAATATGTACAACACGTGTTGTTGCGGGAATCGGAGTTCCTCAGATTACGGCTGTTTATGATGTCAGTCAGGTTGCGAAAAAATATGGTATTCCTGTTATTGCTGACGGAGGTATTAAATATTCCGGTGATATTGTAAAGGCTATTGCCGCCGGTGCGGATGTGATTATGCTTGGCAGTCTGATGGCAGGCTGTGATGAAAGTCCCGGTGAATTTGAGATATTTCAGGGCAGACGCTTTAAGGTTTACAGAGGAATGGGTTCAATCGCGGCG
This sequence comes from uncultured Clostridia bacterium, assembly GCA_910585795.1. Classification (GTDB taxonomy): domain Bacteria; phylum Bacillota; class Clostridia; order UBA1381; family UBA1381; genus Hominilimicola. The sequence goes on from CAJUFV010000279.1 coordinate 6,280, forward strand.
ATGGAATGTGGAAGCAAGGACAGATATTTCCAATCAGGCTCAAAGAAGCTTGTTCCCGAAGGTGTGGAAGGACGTGTGCCATATAAAGGTCCTGTTTCTGATACTGTATTCCAGCTTCTTGGAGGTATACGTTCAGGTATGGGATATTGCGGTACAAAGACAATTGCCGAACTCAAGGAAAATGGTAAATTTGTTAGAATTACAGGAGCGGGACTTAAAGAAAGTCATCCACATGATATTTATATCACTAAAGAAGCGCCTAATTACAGTTATAATACACAGGGATAAAAATTTAATGAGAAACAGTATTGAGAAATCAATACTGTTTTTTTGTATGTTGGTTAGTAGTTATTGTGTGTAGTAGTTATAATGTA
>CAJUFV010000280.1 GCA_910585795.1 uncultured Clostridia bacterium
CACGGGAACCAAGATTTTCTATGTGCGACTCGCCTATATTTGTTATAAGCGCAATGTCCGGCACCCCCACGCCGGCAAGATATTCAATCTCACCAAAATGATTCATACCCATTTCAAGCACAGCCGCTTCATGTTCTTTCTCTATTCTGAAAATTGTAAGAGGAAGACCTATATCATTATTGAAATTCGCATGTGTTTTAAGAGTATTGTATTTTTGTGACAATACCGACGCAATCATATCCTTAGTTGTTGTTTTGCCCACACTTCCGGTAACAGCCACAGATGGTATATTGCATATTTTTTTATAGTGCCTTGCGATATCACCAAGCGCTATACGCGTATCGTTTACCTTAATCATTGTCTTACCCACAAGTGGTTCTATATCCTTGTGAGTAAGTGACACGGAAGCTCCCAAGTCAAATGCCGCTTTTATAAACTCGTGTCCGTCAAATTTCTCACCCTCAAGCGGAATAAAAAGCGCTCCAGCGGCAGCTTTTCTCGAATCTGTTGTTATATCCGTTATTTCCTTATTAATGTCTCCACAAATCAGTTTGCCGTCCACGGCATTTATAATATCTGCAACAGTCATCTTCTGCACAAAAATCCCACTCCTTTAATCTATGCTCAAAAATAAGGGCGGTTTTTCTTCCCCCGCCCCCAAATACTATCTGTTAAGATGCTGATATATGACAACACGCTCATCAAAATCATATTTTTCTTTCCCTATAATCTGATATGTTTCCTGTCCCTTACCCGCCAAAATAATAACATCATTCTTTCTGGCGCAGTCAAGAGCATGACCTATGGCTTCACGTCTGTCAGTAATCACAACATATTCTCCTCCGGTATTTTTAATACCAGCCTCAATATCCTCAATAATTTTAACCGGATTTTCCGTTCTCGGATTATCCGATGTAATTATGCTATAATCAGACAATCTGCCAGCAATTTCACCCATTATAGGGCGTTTTGTATTATCCCTGTCGCCTCCGCAGCCAAACAGCGTTATCACTCTTCCGTCCGCAAATTCTTTTACTGCCCGTATTATATTTTCCAGCCCGTCCGGAGTATGAGCATAATCTATTATAACTGTATATTCTGTATCTGTCGGAACCACCTCAACACGTCCCATAACCCCAGAGGCATTAGCAAGACCTTTTATAATAATATCCATGTCTATTCCCAGCTGAAGCGCAGCACCCATAGCGCACACAGCATTATACACGCTGAACTGACCGGGAATCGCAAGATGTACGGGATATTTTACACCATTATAATCAATGTCAAAATCAACACCCCGCGCGAATATTCTGATATTACCGGCGGTAATATCGCAGCCGTCTCCAAGTCCAACCTTTAATACAGTGCAGTCGGAATTTTTACAAATAAATTTCCCCGCATCATCATCAAAATTCACAACACCTTTATCGCTTATGTCAAACAGCTTTGCTTTTGCTTTTAAATAATTCTCCATTGTCTTATGAAAATCCAAATGGTCTTGAGTAAGATTAGTAAACACGCCAACGTCAAAATGACAACCATGTACTCTGTCAAGCTCAAGTGCATGACTTGAAACCTCCATAACAACACATTCGGCATTTCCCCCGACCATCTCAGCAAATAGCTGCTGTAGCTCAAGCGAATTGGGCGTAGTTGGTGTAGTACTCTGCGTTACAAGCACTTTATCACCGATTATATTCTGATTTGTGCCTATAACGCCGACTCTCATGCCGGCTGTTTCAATAATACTTTTTATAAGATATGTTATTGTAGTTTTGCCGTTTGTGCCGGTTACACCAATCAAACGAAACTTTTTTGACGGATTATCATAATATCTGCACGCCATTTCAGCAATTTCCAGCCTTGAATTTTCCACATACCACACAGGCACACTTACATCTATTTTCTCTTCGGCTACTATTACCGCAGCACCATTATCCTCCGCCATTTTTGCGAATCTGTGTCCGTCTGTTTCATACCCCTTGATACATACAAACACATTGCCCGGAAGAACATTCCTTGAATCATACGCTATACCCGTGATGTCTATATCCACGTGTTCTTCAAGCCATTTATTACCTAAAAGCTCACTCGCTAACATTAATAATCCTCCTGTCGTTTTAATCCGATGTTACCTGCCGAAACTCAACACCTATAACTGTTGCCGGCGACACAATCTCGCCTGCCGCGACACTCTGGTTTACCGCATAAGACACTCCTGTTTCGCTGTGTCCAGCGCCTACAACCTCAAAATTCAGTCCCCGCATTTCAAGTGTATATTTGGCGTCACTCACAGACATTCCGGAAAGGTCAGGTACAGTCACTGTTTCCGTTTTGCTTTGTTTTTCCGTATATAAAATTACTGTAGAATTTTCCTTTAACATAATTCCCGGCTTAGGAAGCTGGTCAACCACTTTATCACCGTCTCCAACAACTTTTACATAAAGGTTTTTGTCTGCCACTTCATTTCTTGCCTCATTGACATCTGTTTCTCTAACATCAGGAATTTCAACCTTAATTTCAGGCTGTTCAGATTCAGTATACTGTTTTTCAACTCCGATATAATTCAAAACATCCTCAATTATTTCACCTACAATAGGCGCGGCAATCGTACCGCCGTATTTATTCTCTATCTGCGGTTCGTCCAGCATTATAAGGCACACAATTTCAGGGTCATTTGCCGGAGCAAAGCCTATAAAAGATGCAATACGTTTACCCTCATTACGATTACCCTTCTCTGACGTGCCTGTCTTACCGCCTATACGACAGCCCTTAACATACGCGTTTTTACCTGTAGAAGTCGGCAAAGCCACAACTGATTCAAGTATTTCACGCATTTTTTGAGATGTTTCCTCTGAAATAACACGGCTTATGACCTCAGGCTCATATGTTCTGATAACTCCATTTGAATTTCTTATTTCCTTCACAATCTGCGGTCTCATTCTTTCACCGCCGTTTATTACAGCTGAAACTGCTGTAATAAGCTGAATAGGCGTAATTTGAAATCCCTGACCAAATGAACTTGTAGCTATATCTACATCACTCATCTGATTGTGATAATATATACTTGAAGCCTCTCCGACAAGCTCTACATTAGTTTTTTCCGTAAGACCAAAAGCTGAAAAATATTCCATAAATTTTTCATAGCCCAATCTTAATCCAAGCTCCATAAATACAGGGTTACATGAATTACGTATTCCTTCTACAAAGGTCTGCGGGCCATGACCCTCGCTGTTGGCACAACCAATTTTTCTATCCGCAACTATCTTAAAGCCCGGGCAATAGAATGTACTGTCCAGCGACACAACATTTTCCTCAAGCGCGGCAGCCGCAGTTATAATCTTGAATGTTGAACCAGGCTCATATGTATCTGATATAGCCTTATTACGCCACATCTTATTCCGCATTGACGCAATAACCTCATCACTAAGATTGTCAGGGTCTGCCGTAGGCGCTGGCGTTGCGCCGTCACCATCTGCTATGCCGTAATCAAAATCTATAGCATACTTCTGAAACTGCTCTATACTGTATGGTGAATTCAAATCAAAATCAGGCTTCGTTGACATCGCAAGAAGCTCACCTGTTTTGGGATTCATAACTATTCCTGCGGCGCCTTCCTTTAGCTTATCCTCCGCAACAGCCTCTTCAAGGTGCTTTTCAAGAAAATGCTGTATGGTTTCATCAATTGTCAGTACTACATCATCGCCCTTTGAAGCGCTGTTTATGTATTCCGCCTGCTGCTGCTTCAGCGTTGTCCCGTTAGCATTCTGATTTGTTTCAATACTTCCGTTACGCCCCATCAGCTCATTGTCAAATGTCAGCTCTATACCCTGAATACCATTATTATCATATCCGGTAAAGCCCAAAATATGAGGCGCGACATTAAATGGATAATATCTCTTTGAATCATCCTCAAAATATATACCGCTGAACGCTTTTGCTATCTTTGAGTCAACATTTGAATCAAGCAGTTTTTTTACATTTTCCGATTCCTCATTAGAAAGACGCTTTTTTATAACCTGATAACGCGCGTTTTTAGTTATAAGCTTTTTAATATCCTCCTGCTCCATACCTATAACAGGAGAAAGTCTTGCGGCTATAACATCAGCGTCACCATCTGCCTTGACATCCTCAGGATTGCATATAAGCGTATTTACAGAGGCGCTTTCGGCAAGCACCTTGCCGTTTCTGTCATATATATTACCGCGTGACGCTGTTATAATACTGCTGCCCTGCTGCTGAGCCTTTGCCTTTTCGGAAAGCTCGTCTCCGCGTATTATCTGCCAGTAAGCAACACGAACTACAAGAGCGACAAGCGCGCATATTACCGCAAGCACCATTATAATAGTTCTTCTTTTTATCTCATTTAATGATGGCTTCATTAATTTATCAATTCCTTTAATAACTATTATGACCATAAAGGTCCGACTGTTCTATTTTATGCTGAAAAACCGCACAATATGACCGCCGATATTCTTTATCAGAGATATTATTCCGTTTCCTATACCTTCAACCTCTCCTGCCGTGCTCTCAGTATAATCCTCCTGTCTTACATTGACATAAACAGTCTGATATTTTTCAGGACGCTGCATTCCCAGTCTTGTTGTTGCCTGTCTTTCTATTTCAGCAAGGTCAACACTCTGCTCCATATCAAACACCATCTGACTAGTAGCAGATTCTATCTGGTCAAGCTCCTTCTGCAAAGCCGCAACCTTCTGATGTGTCTCATTAACTGTTACAAATTCAGAAATCATAAACCCCGCAGACATTGCGACTGCAATGACTACGCATATTCTGCGTATATTTTTCCCTCGTATAAGCATTTGTTCACGATTCCTCTTTACTATCCGTACTTTATTTTCTTGTGGTTTTCTTCTGTATATCGGCTCTTCATACCGTTCAGGCAATCTGTATGCCAAATTTCCATATTCCACAATAATCTCTCCTTAAAGTTTCTCCGCAATTCGTAATTTTGCGCTTTTTGAGCGTGAATTTTCCTCTATTTCCTTTTCAGAAGGAATTACAGGCTTTCTTGAAATAATTTTTATTTCGGGAGCGCGTCCGCACGTACATACAGGAAACTCTTTAGGGCATATACATCCCTTCGCCGCATCCTGAAACGCTTTCTTAACAATCCTGTCCTCCAAAGAATGGAATGTTATTATCGCCAGACGTCCTCCGGATTTCAAAACAGAAATAAAATCACGAACAGACTGTTCCAATATGCCAAGCTCATCATTAACCTCTATTCTTATCGCCTGAAAAACCCTTTTTGCGGGATGTCCTCCCTCCATACGGGCTTTTTGAGGAATAGCAGCCTTTATAATATCAACAAGCTCAAATGTTGTTGATATTTCCCTTTCCGCGCGACGTTTACATATAAATTCCGAAATCCGCTTTGACCATTTTTCCTCACCGTACTCATAAAAAATACGCGTCAGTTCGTCACAGCTATATGTATTTACCACATTATATGCTGATTTCTCCGAATGAATGTTCATTCTCATATCAAGCGGCGCGTTACGCATATAACTAAAGCCTCTTTCGGCATTATCAAGCTGATATGAGCTGACCCCCAAATCCAGTACTGCGCCGTCAATCTTGTCTATTCCAAAAAAGTATAAAATATTTTTTATCTCGCGAAAATTCCTGTTTACAACAGTTACCCTATCTTCAAACACTGCAAGACGCTTTTTTGCGGCTTCAACAGCTTCACTATCCTGATCTATCCCTATAAGAGAACAGCCTGCGCTTTTTGACAATATCCCAAAGGAATGTCCTCCTCCTCCAAGAGTTCCGTCAACGTATATTCCGTTATCCTTTATATCAAGCGCGTTTATACTTTCTTCAAATAGTACTGAGATATGTTTAAACTCCATCTGCTTTCCTTTCCTATATATTAAGACCATACTCGCGTATTCCGCTAAGCATGAAGTCATCTGAAAGGCTATCCTGATAGCTCTCCCATTTCTCACTGTCCCATATTTCAAGACGCGTATTCGCGCCGACCAGCATAACATCCTTTTTTAGTTCAGCATAATCAATAAGACGCTTCGCAATAGGCACCCTTCCCTGTTTATCAATAACAGCCATGGTTGCCTTACCAAAGAATATTCGTACAAAAGCCGCCGCGTTTTTATCTGTGGCCGTAGGAAGCTGTGTTATTTTTTCAGAAATTTTATCCCATTCTTCCTGAGTATAAAGATGCAGGCAGCTGTCAGACATTGAACGTGTCAAATATATTGTATCGGACATTTTTTCTCTCACCCTTGCCGGCAGAATGATTCTGCCGCGTTCATCAAGCTGACGAGAATACTCATCAACAAAATTCACCATGTATGCCGCCTGCCTTTCTCACAGATTTATGGGTTCCATTCTCCAAATCGAGCATATACTCTCCCAAACACTCCAATTCGCTCCCATTAACTCCATTTTACATTAAACCTGAGAAAATTGCAATAGCTTTTTTCATATGATTTCCTATTTTTGCTCAATTTTACTGTTTTACTTGTAAAATAAGGTAAAATAGG
>CAJUFV010000281.1 GCA_910585795.1 uncultured Clostridia bacterium
AATAAGCTTGAGGATATAAAAAGAAAATTAACTGAAAATATAGAAAATCTTATTATAAATTATGATGTGAAAAATTTTATTTCTGGAGGAGCGCTTGGTTTTGATACAATAGCTGCCGAAGCTGTATATGAAATGAAAAAAAAATATCCGGATATAAAGTTAATTATATATATTCCATGCTATGGTCAGAGTAAAATGTGGACAGATTATCAGCAATATCGTTATCGTGTAATGCTTTCAAAGGCTGATGAAAGGATTTTTGTGACTGAGAAGGAATATACAAATGATTGTATGAAGCGGCGTAATATGAAAATGGTAAGTGATTCATCCTTTTGTATTGGCTTTTGTATTCTTTCAAATACGGGTACGGGACAGGCGATGCGTTATGCCGCGGCTTCAGGCTTGAATATTATAAATATCGCTGATGAGATATATGATTAAAAAATACACGCAATTTTGCGTGTATTTTTAATGCAGTATATACATTATTTTACAATGACAAGTTTAACATCCTTTTGGGCAAGCTCCTGCTTCCATTCTTCGGTAAGCTCCGCGTCTGTAATAAAACAGTCAATTTGATTAAGAGCAGAAATACGAGGTATGCCAAGTCTTCCGATTTTATTTTTATCACAAAGAAAAATTGATGATTCACTGCATGACAGCATGGTTTTTTTTATTTCGGCCTCACCCTCGCTTGAATCTACAAGACCACGGCTGAATGTCACTCCCTTACAGGAAAAAAAGCATTTATTAGCATAGTAATTTTCACGGATTGTTTTTTCCGCGACTCTGCCTACATATGACATATTTCTTGGAGTTAGTTCTCCTCCGACGCATACCACATGAATATGGTCGCAGCCTGAAAGTTCATTTACTATTTTTTCCGCGTTGGTTATAACTGTAAGACCTCGTTTTCCTTTAATATATCTTGCAAGGTGCCATGCGGATGTACTTGCGTCAAGAAAAATTGTCTCTCCGTCTCGTATAAGTTCTGCGGCGTATTTGCCTATACGCTGTTTTCCCTCATAATTTACAGTATCCCGTTCGGTTATGGCAAGCTCTGCCTCACTGTTTTCAAGCAATGTTGCTCCGCCGTAGGTGCGGACAAGCACACCTTGTTTTTCGAGTTTTTCAAGGTCTCCCCTAATAGTTTCTGTTGTCACCTCAAATTGCTTTGCCAGTTCTATAACAAGTACACTACGTTCCTTATTTATTATCTGCTCTATTTGATTTCTGCGTTCGACTGCAAGCATGGATTTACCTCATTTTTCATATTATATGAATGTATTTTATCACAAAAAATACCTTTTTTCAA
>CAJUFV010000282.1 GCA_910585795.1 uncultured Clostridia bacterium
AATATATAATATACCAATAAAATATCAGGAGATTATACAATGAGCCTTTTTTCAATTATATTGCTCGCGGCCGCTCTTGCCATGGACGCGTTTTCTGTTGCCGTTACTGACGGAATGATAGTACAAAACATCAAATTTTCCGATAAAATAAAAATCGGTCTTTTTTTCGGCATATTTCAATTTCTTATGCCTTGTATAGGCAATTTTATCGCAAGCTTCGCCTCCGGTTATATAGAAAAATTTGACCACTGGATTGCGTTTATTCTGCTTGCCTTTCTGGGAATACGAATGATTATCGAGGCACGCGGCGAACAGGAAATCCCATCTAATCCGCTGAAAACCTCCACTCTTTTCTTTATGGCCATAGCGACAAGTATTGACGCGCTCGCGGCAGGTATTACACTTGCAGCGATAAACACGCCAATATTTTTTCCGTCGCTTATCATCGGTATCACAGCCTTTCTATTCTCATTTGTCGGCGTAAGCATAGGAAAGCGTTTTGGTGACTTGCTGGGAAATAAAGCTGAAATAACAGGCGGTATTGTGCTCATTCTTATAGGTACAAAAACGCTTATTGAACACCTATTCAATCTCTAATTTAATGACTTTATCAGCAATATTTTCACTAAATTCCACATCGTGCTCCACAAAGAGCATTGTCGGATTGTATTCCCTGATAAGCTCCTCAATCTGAATACGTGAAAATACGTCAATATAATTAAGAGGTTCATCCCATATATAAATATGTGCCTTTTGACAAAGACTCATTGCAATAAGCACTTTCTTTTTTTGTCCGTCGCTGTAGCTCTCCATATCCTTGTCAAACTGACTGCGGGAAAAATCCATTTTACGCAAAATTGTTTTAAACAGACTTTCGTCAATACCATTTTCCAGCGCGAATTCACGCAGTCCTCCCTTTAAAAACGATGTATCCTGAGGAAGATATGAAATTACAATATTCCTTCCCTTTTCAATTTTCCCTTCAAAATCGACATTTCCACACGCAATCGCTTTAAGCATACTGGATTTTCCGCTTCCGTTTTTTCCACTTAAAAGAACTTTGTCACCGTCCTTTATTTCAAAGCTCACATTATTATTTATTGCTCTTCCGCCATATCTGACAGACAGCTTATCCGCTTTTATAACACTCCCCCCTGCTTGAAGCGGTGATATTTTCAGACTTTCTGTATTCTCAATATTATGCAGAAGCTTAGCTTTTTCTTCAATCGCCTTTTTCTGACGCTCCTCTATATTTTTTCTTCGTCTCTGCATACGTCTTGACCTTTCAGCGGCGTATTCCTTAGTTCTTTCATATTGCATTGATTTTTTTCCTATTCTTGTGCTTTCCACCTTATCCGCCCAATCTCCCGATTGTCTCGCCGCTGAAGAAAGCCGCTTTATCTCACGTGTTAATTTTTCATTACTGCTTCTTTCAAAATCATCCTTCATCTGTTTATTATAATACCATGATGAAAAATTTCCCTGCTGTAATTCAATATCCGCACGGTTTATAGCCATTATATGGTCAATACAGTTATCCATAAAACGCCTGTCATGAGACACAAGTATAAACCCTTTCTTAGAGTTAAGATATTTACTAACCTGTTCCCTCCCCCTCGTGTCCAGATGATTTGTAGGCTCATCTATAAGCAGGAAATTATCCTGCTTTAAAAACATCACCGCCAACATCAATTTTGTTTTTTCACCATTGCTAAGAGTCCTAAAAGGCCTGTATAAAATTTCATCATCCAGTCCCAAAAGCTTTAATTCTCGGCTCAATTCCCAGTATTCATATCCCTGATGTATTTCCTCCGCTATATCCACGCCAAACAGAGACTCATCCGGCACTTTAAACGGAAAATAATCAAACCTCACATTAGATGAAATACTTCCGCTATATTCATATTCTCCTAACAACAGCTTTAAAAATGTTGTCTTTCCACGTCCGTTCCTACCGGTCAGTCCCAGCCGCCAGTCAGTATCCAGTCTTACAGACACATTTTCAAAAACATTTTCATAGCTTCCCTCATAACCAAAGGTAAGATTTACAATATTAATAACAGACATATATATCCCTTCTTTCCAACAAAAAATACCGCGGAAAATACATTCTGCGGTATATCAAAAAAAGATATACAAAAGAAGAATCGCAATTTTCCGCACAGGCACACTA
>CAJUFV010000283.1 GCA_910585795.1 uncultured Clostridia bacterium
AAAAATAACGGCAGAATATGAAACATAACTATCGTTAAAATAATATATATTTTTGAATTATCAATACTGAATTCACTTTTACGTATCAAAGCATCTTCTTTTTTAACAAGTGTCTTTCTTCTGTTCTTTTTACTCATGTATCCGCCGCTCCTTTTATAATCTTACACTCTCGCCATGTCCACGCAGATATTTTTTTAAATCCTGTATCTCAATTTCCCTAAAATGAAACAAACTGGCCGCAAGCACCGCGTCGGCCCTGCCTTTACGGAAAGCGTCCAGAAAATGCTCCATTTTACCCGCTCCGCCTGATGCTATTACAGGAATTTTCGCGTTTTCACTCACACTCCGCGTAAGCTCTGTGTCATAGCCCGCTTTTGTACCATCGCAATCCATGCTTGTAAGCAATATTTCTCCGGCACCCAGCTTTTCCGCCTCTTTTGCCCATTCAAGCGCGTCAATACCCGTATTAACTCTTCCTCCGTTCAAATACACCTCCCAGCCGCTATTGTCTTCCCGACGTTTCGCGTCAATAGCGCACACCACACATTGACTACCAAATTTTTCCGCGGCCTCGCTTATAAGTTCCGGACGCTTTATAGCGGCGCTGTTTACCGAAACCTTATCCGCGCCGGCATTAAGAATTATTCTGAAATCCTCTATAGTCCGTATTCCGCCGCCGACTGTAAACGGTATAAACACCTGACGGGCAACAGCCTCAACCATATCCACTACAGTTCCACGCGCGTCTGAAGACGCTGTTATATCAAGAAATACAAGCTCATCCGCACCGGCTTTGTCATATACCCCAGCGCACTCAACAGGATCGCCGGCATCTATTAGATTTACAAAATTCACACCTTTAACCACCCGGCCATTTTTCACATCCAGACATGGGATTATTCTTTTCGCGTACATATTTTTTCTCCTTAAAGCACGATAAAATTCTTCAATATCTGCATACCGGTCTCACCGCTTTTTTCAGGATGAAACTGCAACGCAAATATATTCTCATGTTCAACAGCAATATCAAGCGCTTCTCCGTATTCAGTGACCGCACTTACAATACTCCTGTCACATGCCTGTATATAATACGAATGTACAAAATAAACATACGGTTCTTTATTTATATTTCTCAGAATTTTACTGTTCTTTGTAACATTTATACTGTTCCAGCCCATATGCGGTATCTTCAATCCGCCGCAATCAGGAATTTTCACGACCTGACCTTTAAAAACTCCCAGACCTTTCACACCCGGACTTTCTCCACTCTCTTCAAAAAGCAGGTGAAGTCCGAGACATATACCCAGAAAAGGTCTGCCGCTTAACGCGGCGGTTTTAACGGTTTCAACAAGTCCGCTGTCTCTCATACACTTCATAGCGTCACCAAACGCTCCGACACCCGGAAGTATCACCTTATCCGCGGAAAGAATATCCGAGCTGTTACCTGTAATAATACATGGCTCCCCTAAAAAATCAAAAGCATTTTTTACGCTGCGCAAATTTCCTGCTCCGTAATCTATAATCGCTATCATCATATATCTCCTCTGTAGCTGTATATTATAGTTATTTTATCATACTATGCGCGCATTTTCAATACAAAAAGCGGATTGTTTACAAACAATCCGCTTTAATCACATATTAAACACTATTAAGCAGCAGGAGCTTCTGTAGCTGTGTCTTCAGCCGGCGCTTCTGTAGCTTCAGTATTAGTATCATCCTCTACAACCGCGTCGTTATCCTGATTTTCAGTCATCTTCTTTGATTCCTTTTCAGCCTCAATTCTTTCTTCTCTCTGCTTTTCTTCAACTGTCTGTCTTACTTCTCCCCAAAGAGTATCAACTGTAACATTTTCGTCCAGTCCGTAATATTCTTTAAATTCACTGAGATAATCCTCACCTACATAAGCACCCAGCGTCACTTTATTCAAAGCTTCGCCCCATGTTGTTTCTCCTGTAACATCATCTGACATCTGAAGTATTTCTTTAAGCTCATCAACAGACATACCATATGTCTTTGCCATATTTTCCAGAGGAATGTTGTTGTATGCTGCGCTCTCTGTAGTACTTGCAGGCATATCCTTAGGAAGATTATACAGCTCAAGGAATTCTTCCAGCTCCATTCCGGCTTCCTTCGCAACCTCGCCCACAGTACGTCCGCTAACATCAACATAGCCCTGTCTATTATAGCTGTTAAACATCTTAGGAGCAAATAAAATTCCCAGAGTAACCAGCGCGGCAACAAGTACTACCACAACCACTATCGCAATAATAGCGCCCTTGTTCACAACCTTCTTCTCTGTATCCTGAACAGCTCCATAAGCCTCCTGCGCAGCCGCAACAGCTTCCGCAATTTCTGTCTGGGCCTCATTAACCTCTGCCGCCGCCTCTTCAGTAAGCTCATCCGTTACACCCAGAACACTTTCCGCTGATTCAGCCTGTATAAATTCATTCTCAGCATTATCCGCTGCTTCTTCAGCCTCCTCTGTTTCATCTGTAGCTCCCTCAACAGCGTCTGTAGTCTCTTCAGAAGCTTCCACAGCTTCTTCAGTTGTCTCCTCTGTTATTTCCTCAACAACTTCATTTTCCTCGTTTAAATTCTTTTCATCACTCACGGTTATAATCTCCTTATTAATTTATTATTCCGCAGGCGCTTCCGTAGCATCGGTATTAGAAGCGTCAGCATTTTCACCGTTTTCCGCCGCCTTATTCTGAGCCTCCTGCAAAAGCTTCTCAAACTCGCCATACGGCATATCAGCAGTTACCTCGTCGCCTAACTGTAATTGTTCCTTTATCTGATTGAAGGACTCCTCGCCAACAATTGATACGGCAGGAACCATAGGCATAAAATCTTTCCACAGAGTATCCTTTGTAGCCTTATCCTTTAGGCCCACACCCTCAAGAACCTCGTCAGCTGTCTGTGTGCCGCCGTTATATGACAGATAATTTTCAAGAGTCATATTATCAAGCATCTCACTCTCAGTTGTATCCTGATTAATTGTGTCTCCAACTGTAAGTCCGTACTGCGCAAGATAATCCTCAATTGACATTCCTGACTGTTTAGCCAGATATTCAACTGTCGCCTCCGCCGTGCCGTTCTGAATCGCCTTGTCCTTAATATTTTCCGACAACTTGATATACGTCGCATAAACAGCAACCGCAAGAACTGCCACTACAACTATACACAATATAAAATTAAGTAATTTGTCTGACTTTGTTGACTGTCTCTGTTCTTTCATAAGCTTTTTTAGCTCCTTTCATTTGTTTTTTAACTATACTTATACAATATACCACTTTACTCATAAAAAATCAATATATTTTTTATGAATTTTTTGTTACGCCGCCTGTTTGACTTTTAGCTGATAAAATATTATAATATATCCCGCAATAAATATTCAATAATATTCGGAGAATAAATATGAATTATATAGATGCTGTTAATTTTATACACTCGATACCAAAATTCCGCCGTCCTCTAGGAAATGTTCAGCTTACAAAGCTGCTTAATTTACTCGGTAATCCACAGAAAAACATGTGTTTTATACATATTGCAGGTACTAATGGAAAGGGTTCCACAGCCGCTATGACAGCTGAAATATTAACACGAAGCGGCTATAAAACTGGACTTTTCACATCGCCCTTTCTTGAAGTGTTTAATGACCGTATACGTATAAACGGCGAATTTATTTCAAATGATGACCTAGCGTCATACGCTTCGCGCGTGCGCAATGTTATGGAGACAAGCTCCGCATATGTATCTGAATTCGCATTTGTTACCGCAGTGGCTTTTCTTTATTTTTACGAAAAGAAATGCGATTTTGTTGTTCTTGAGGTTGGAATGGGCGGAGCAATGGACGCTACTAATGTCATTGACAAAAGCATCGTAAGCGTCATTTGCAGACTCGGTCTTGACCACACTCAGTATCTAGGCGGCACAATAGAAGAAATCACTCTGGAAAAATGCGGAATAATCCGCCAAAACGGCATTATAATTTCCTATCCTAATGAAGCTGTCAAGCATATTATACGCAATGTTGCCAAACAAAAGAACGCGAAACTGATTTTCGCTGAAACGGCTTCAGCTATTAAAAACGGATTTATATATAAAAATAAAAAATATCCTCTTTCTCTTAAAGGCAGTTATCAGCCGCAAAACGCGGCGGTAGTTATTGAAATTATAGACGCGATGCGCGGTAAGGGGATAAAAATTCCCGAAACAGCAGTCAATGACGGTCTTGCGCAAGTAAAATGGAAGGCGCGATTTGAATTTGTCACGGACAAAATTATTATCGACGGATGTCATAATATCGACGGAATACGCGCCTTAAAAAAATCTCTGCTGGAGCTGAAGCATGATATTATCCTGCTTATTGCGATGATGGAGGATAAGGACTATAACAGCTGTATACGCGAAATCGCTTCCGCCGCAAAAACCGTAATAGCGACAGAGCTTGATATCCCACGCTGTCTTAAAGCGGAAAAAATTGCAGAAATTATACGTAGTATCAATATTCCCGTAATTGTGAATACTAATCCTGAAAACGCACTTAATCAAGCTATAAAAACCGCTGAAAGCAATATTTGTCATAACAGCGGTATCGTATGCGTATGCGGCTCATTGTTTCTTGCAGGCGAAATAAGGAAAAATTTTTCATAAAAAAACAAAATAATACTTGCAAATGATAATTCTGTATGTTATACTACATGATGGTATTTTTTTGTACTATAGAAATTCTAATAAAAGGAGGCAGTCGGTAGTGAAAGAAGGAATTCATCCTGATTACAAGCAGACTACCATTACTTGTGCTTGCGGCGAGGTAATCGAAACAGGTTCAACAAAGGAAAATATCCAAATTGAAATCTGTTCAAAATGTCACCCGTTCTTCACAGGTAAGCAGAAGCTTGTAGACACAGGCGGACGGGTTGAAAAGTTCAACAGACGTTTCAACAGACAAGCAAAGCAGGATTAATTTTCTGCGCGAAATTTTTATCAATTCTAAAGCATATGAGTTGAACCCGTGACTTGGAAACCCGAATCACCAACGGTATCTCAGCACTGGGCGATGATTTATTATAGGAGGTGAAATTCATGACAAAGGAACGTAAAGCAGAAATCATTAAGACTTTCGCGACTCATGAAGGCGATACAGGTTCTCCTGAAGTACAGGTAGCTCTTCTTACAGAGAGAATCAATCATCTTAACAATGAGCATCTTAACTTCCACAAGAAAGACCACCACTCAAGAAGAGGTCTTCTTATGATGGTAGGTAAAAGACGCGGTCTTATGAATTATCTTAAAGACCAGGATATCGAAAGATACCGCGCGCTTGTTGCCAAGCTTGGTCTTAGAAAGTAATTTTATAATGATTATAAGGCAAACGGGGTACGCCCTGTTTGCCTATATATTTATGGAGAGATGTCATTAGCATATAAACAGAGTGATGAATAATGCTTTATCCCTGTGTTTATCTGTTAATGACCGTCTCCGCAGCAAACAGAAAAGGAGAAAAAACTATGTTCAAAACTTTTGAAACAACACTGGCAGGCAGACCCCTTGTTATTGAAACAGGCAAAATGGCTCAGCTTGCAAACGGCCATTGTCTTGTCCGTTACGGCGATACCGTTGTAATGGCAAACGTAACGGCTTCGCGCTCACCACGCGAAGGTGTCGACTTCTTCCCTCTCAGTGTAGACTATGAGGAAAAACTTTACTCTGTAGGTAAAATTCCAGGCGGTTATATTAAGCGCGAAGGTAAGCCCTCAGAAAAAGCTGTGCTTACAAGCCGAGTTATAGACAGACCAATAAGACCGCTTTTCCCTTCAGATTTACGTAACGATGTATCTGTAGTCACAACTGTATTATCCGTTGAGCAGGACAACCCTCCGGAGGTTGCCGCAATGATTGGCGCGTCAATCGCGATTTCAATTTCAGACGTTCCATGGAGCGGCCCTATCGGCGGTGTATGGCTTGGTCTTATTGACGGCGAATATGTAATAAACCCGACAGTGGAGCAAAGAGAAAAAAGCGATATGCTTGTAACAGTTGCCGGCACAAAGCAGAAGGTTGTTATGATTGAAGCGGGCGCTAATGAGGTTGAGGAAAGCGTTATGCTTGAAGGTATCAAATTCGCTCATAAGCAAATCATTGAGCTGTGTGACTTTATAAGCTCCATTCAGGCTGAAATAGGCAAAGAAAAGTTCACATACGAGTCACATGACGTTGACCATGATTTATATGACGCAATCAAGAATATGGCTTTTGAAAAGCTGCAGCACGCTCTTGACACAGATGACAAAAATATCCGTGATGAAAGAATAGGCGTCATTACAGATGAAATCATTCCTGCTCTTGAAGAGCAGTTCCCTGATATAAACGAGCAAATAGGCGAAATTCTTTATAAAATGCAGAAGGAAATTGTACGCGCATGGCTTGTTCAGGGCAGACGCGTGGACGGCAGAGGTCTTGACGAAATCAGACCGCTTGCCGCGGAGGTTGACCTTCTTCCGAGAACACACGGCAGCGGCATGTTCACAAGAGGACAGACACAAGTACTTTCAATCGCGACACTTGCTCCTCTTTCCGAAATACAGAGACTTGACGGTATTGACCTTGAGGAAGAAAAAAGATATATTCATCACTATAACTTCCCGTCATATTCAGTCGGTGAAACAAGGCCATCAAGAGGCCCCGGAAGACGTGAAATCGGTCACGGCGCGCTTGCTGAACGCTCTCTTGTTCCTGTCCTTCCGTCCGAGGACGAATTCCCGTATGCTATAAGAGTTGTTTCTGAGGTACTTTCATCCAACGGTTCAACCTCTCAGGGCAGTGTATGCGGCTCAACGCTTTCACTGATGGCGGCAGGAGTTCCGATTAAAGCTCCTGTAGCCGGTATTTCATGCGGACTTATAACAACAGACAATGGTTTTACAACAATGGTTGACATTCAGGGCCTTGAGGACTTTTACGGCGAAATGGATTTTAAAGTAGCCGGAACAAAAAAAGGTATCACATCTATCCAGGTTGATATCAAAAATGATGGCCTGCCGTATGAGGTTATCGAAGAAGCCCTTGAAAAAACAAAAAAAGCAAGATATTATATCATTGACGAAATATTGCTTAAGGCAATTCTAGCTCCAAGAGAAGAGCTTTCACAGTACGCTCCGAAAGCGGAAACAATGAAAATTGATGTTGACAAAATCCGTGACGTAATTGGTCAGGGCGGTAAGGTTATACAAAAAATAGTTGCCGAAACAGGCGCTAAAATTGATATTGAGGACGACGGCACTATACACATTTTCGCAGTCGACCAGGAATCCGGACAAGCTGCCAGAGACGCTATTGAGGCCATAGTTAAAGAGCCTGAAGTGGGCGAAATATATACCGGTCTTGTCAAGACAATACAGCCATTCGGCGCGTTTGTTGAAATCCTTCCGGGCAAGGACGGTCTTTGCCATATTTCAAAGCTTGCACATCACAGAGTTGAAAACGTGGAAGACGTTGTCAAAGAAGGCGATTGGCTGAAGGTTAAGGTTATGGAAGTAGATAAAAAGACAGGCAAAATCTCACTTTCACACAAAGACGCAGTTGACGAGGACGCGGAATAAAATAAATAACACTGAAAATCCCGCATATAAATGCGGGATTTTTAATTAATTATTTATATCACTATTTTAAACAGCTTAAATATAGCATATACGGTAAATTTTACAAAAAATTAATAAAAAACAGTAGTAATTAATTAACATTTGTGGTATAATAATTTTTGATAATGTAAAATCCCGTATTGTGGATTTTTTTCAGAGTAGATAAATTTAATGAGGAGAAATACACATGAGTTTATTTGACAAAATGTTCGGAACATACTCAGACAGAGAGCTGAAAAGAGTATACCCTATTGCCGATAAGGTTATGGCGCTTGAGGATGATATGGCAAAGCTTTCCGACGCGGATTTAAAGGCAAAAACTCCGCAGTTTAAAGAAAGACTTAAAAACGGTGAAACACTGGATGATATTCTTCCGGAAGCATTCGCGGTAATGCGTGAAGCGAGTTGGCGAGTACTTGGCATGAAGCATTTCTATGTACAGGTTGTGGGCGGAATCATACTCCATCAAGGCAGAATTGCTGAAATGAAAACCGGTGAAGGAAAAACTCTCGTTTCAACGCTTCCGGCATATCTTAACGCTCTTACAGGCGACGGTGTACATATCGTTACCGTAAACGATTATCTTGCAAAGCGAGACAGCGAATGGATGGGCAAGGTTTACCGCTATCTTGGTATGAGCGTGGGGCTTATTATTCATGACCTTGATAATTCTGAAAGGCGTGAAGCGTATGCCGCGGATATTACCTATGGCACAAATAACGAGCTGGGCTTTGACTACCTTCGAGACAACATGGTTGTTCATAAAGAGGAAATGGTACAGCGCGGACATAACTACGCTGTAGTCGACGAGGTAGACTCAATTCTTATTGATGAAGCCAGAACACCGCTTATTATATCCGGTATGGGACAGGACGCAAATGACCTTTACCGCGTAGCGGATATGTTTGTAAAGCGTCTAAAAAAACATGTTGTAACAGAGCATGATGACAAACAGCTGGATGAAGACCTTGACGCGGACTATATTGTTGACGAGAAAGCAAGAACCGCCATGCTTACAGAACAGGGCGTAAAGAAAGCCGAACAGGGCTTCGGTGTTGAAAATCTGTCTGACCCTGATAATATGAAGCTTCAGCATCACATAAATCAGGCCCTTCAGGCTAACGGCGTTATGCACCGTGACCAGCAGTATGTTGTTCAGGATGGTCAGGTAATGATTGTTGATGAATTCACAGGACGTATTATGCCCGGCAGACGTTACAGCGACGGTTTGCATCAAGCCATTGAAGCAAAGGAAGGCGTTAAAATCGAAAATGAATCCAAAACGCTTGCCACAATTACTTTCCAGAATTTCTTCCGTCTTTATAACAAGCTGTCAGGTATGACAGGTACAGCTCTTACGGAAGAAGAGGAATTTCAGCACATATATAAACTTGATGTTGTCGCTGTTCCGACAAACAAGCCTGTCGTCCGTGATGATATGCACGATGTTGTATTCAAGACAGAAAAAGGCAAATTTATGGCTGTTATACGTCAGATACAAGAATGTAACGAAAAGGGACAGCCTGTACTTGTAGGTACAGTAAACGTAGACAAATCAGAACTGCTGTCCGCACTATTGAAACGCGCCGGTATAAAGCATGAGGTATTGAACGCGAAATATCATGCTAAGGAAGCGGAAATTGTCGCTCAGGCAGGTAAAAAAGGCGCGGTCACAATAGCCACAAACATGGCCGGACGTGGTACTGACATTATGCTTGGCGGTAACGCTGAATATATGGCAAAACACGAAATGGCAAGACAGAGTTTTTCAGATGAGCTTATAGCAGAGGCTACAGGCTTCGGAGATACCGACGATGAGGAAATCATCAACGCAAGAAAAACCTTTACTGAGCTTAATGAGAAGTTCAAGGAACAGATACGTCCTGAACAGGAAGAGGTACGCGGGCTGGGAGGTCTGTTTATAATCGGTACAGAACGTCATGAGTCAAGACGTATTGATAATCAGCTTCGCGGACGTGCCGGACGCCAGGGCGACCCCGGAGCGTCAAAATTCTTCCTTTCACTGGATGATGACCTTATGCGTATTTTCGGAAGTGACAAGGTTAAAGCGATGGTAAACGCCCTTGGTCTTGAAGAGGATGAGCCGATTGAAGCAAAAATGCTTACAAATGCTATTGAAAACGCTCAGAAGAGCTTGGAAAGCCGTAATTTTGATTCACGTAAGCACGTGCTCCAGTATGACGAGGTCATGAATGAACAGCGTAAAATCATCTACGCCCAGCGTCAGACAGTCCTTGACGGCGAAGACATCAGCGGCACTATCAAAAATATGATAGAATCATCTATAGACAGCGCGCTTGACGATTATATCGGTATTTCAGAAATACCGGAGGAATGGAATATACGCGCTATTACTGAATTCGCCAATCAGAATCTTAACGCAAAGGGCGAGTTTGCCATTTCGGATGAAGATATGGAAACCATTACCCGTGCCGATGTAAAGGATATGCTGCTTGATATAGCAAATAAGCGTTACGCTGAGCAGGAGGAAATATTCGGCGAAAATATGCGCGAGCTTGAAAGAGTTCTTATGCTCAGAGTGGTTGATACTCTGTGGATGGACCACCTTGACGAAATGGAACATGTAAAACGTGAAATCGGTCTTAGAGCATACGGTCAGCATGACCCTGTAGTTGAGTACAGAAATGTTGGCAGTGAGCTTTATGAAAATATGCTTGACAGCATCAAAAAGGATACTGTAAGATATGTACTTTCAGCTATGCCTAGAATTAAGATTGAGCGTGAACAGGTAGCTAAGCCTATGGATACCGGCGGTGACGGTTCTCTCCCCAATCAGCCGAAGCGCGCGAAAAAGGAACCCGGACGCAATGACCCGTGTCCTTGCGGCAGCGGCAAAAAGTATAAGCACTGCTGCGGAAAGGATAAATAATCATGAAAAAGCGTCATGTTTTTTATATAGTATATTTCATTGTAACTTTCATTTGTACTGTAGCAGCACTTATATTTAATCCGCTGCATGGTGGCACGTATAATGGAGTTATTTATCCTGTTTATGGAGATGTATCTTCAAATATAGGTGATGTTATGCTGGCAATATCGGGAATTTTAATTATTTTAGGATTTCTGTTTTTTGTTGGCATGCAGATAAGAAAAATAATAATTGATAAAACATGTAAATAATAATTATAGGGAACGGATTACCGTTCCCTTACTTATAAAATAATATCAAGAAAGAAGTGAGAAATATGTTAGAGTACGATGAGTACAGATTAAAGCTGCAAGGCTTTGAGGACAGCATAAATGATTTGAGGGATTCACTTTGACATCGCCGGCACAAGCGAAGAAGTAAAGCGTCTTGAAGAAGAAAGCGCACAGCCTGATTTCTGGGACGACATGGAAAACTCACAGAAGGTTTTACAGAAAACAAAACAGCTCAAAGACAAAATCGAAGCCTTTGAAAACCTAAAATCCAAATGGGAGGATACTCTTGTCCTTATAGACCTTGCCAATGAGGAAAATGACGAAAGTATGCTGCCGGACGTTACACAGGCGGCCGCTGAAATTGAGGCGGACATTGAAAAAATGACACTTGAAACCCTGCTTAGCGGCAACTATGACAAAAATAACGTCATAATGACATTCCATGCCGGCGCTGGCGGTACTGAGGCACAGGACTGGTGTGAAATGCTTATACGTATGTACCAGATGTGGGCGCAGAAAAACGGATTTACTTACACAGTTCTTGACTCACTTCCGGGTGATGAGGCCGGAATTAAAAGCTGTACAATTGAAATTGACGGTATGAACGCTTATGGTTATCTTAAAGCGGAAAAAGGCGTGCACCGTTTAGTGCGTATATCCCCTTTCAACTCAGCCGGCAAGCGTATGACGTCATTCGCGTCTATCGAAGTTATGCCTGAGCTTGACGATAATGTGGAAATAGATATACGTCCGGAAGATATTAAAATGGAGGCGTTCCGCGCAAGCGGCGCGGGCGGTCAGCATATTAATAAAACCAGCTCCGCCGTACGTCTCACACACATACCGACAGGCGTTGTCGCGTCTTGTCAGACACAGCGTTCACAGTTCCAGAACAGAGATTACGCTATGAAAATGCTTAAGGCGAAGCTGGTAGAGCTTGCCGAACAGCAGCAAAAAGAAAAAATTGCTGATATACAGGGTACACAGATGGATAACGGCTGGGGCAGCCAAATTCGTTCGTATGTGTTTCAGCCATACACAATGGTTAAGGATTTACGGACCGGTTTTGAAATGGGTAATATCGGCGCCGTTATGGACGGTGATTTGAATGGATTTATTAACGCGTATTTGAAGGCCGCCAGTCTTGGCACACTGAAAAAGTAATTATTGACAATTTATAA
>CAJUFV010000284.1 GCA_910585795.1 uncultured Clostridia bacterium
AATTTAATAAAAACTATGATATATCGCTGATTTCAGAATATACGGAAACTTTTTGTTACCCTAATAAGACCCTCTCTCCCTCTTATTTTCTTAAACACCGTGTATTCTGTGATGAGCGATATATAATAAAATAGTAACTTAATTGTTCAGGGACAGGCGCGATTTTATAAAATCATATAAAATAAGGAGTACACAGATATGGCAATAGAATTTAAAAATAACAAAATACATTTATATAATGACAGTATGAGCTACATAATTGAAATATCGAAACAGAACGATTTATTAAGCTTGTATTACGGCGCGCGTATTGAAGCAGATGATATAGAATGTCCCAAAAGAATACATGGCGCGGCTTGCTGTCAGGACGGCAATGATTATTCTTTATCGCTGTTCGCACAGGAATATCCGTCGGCAGGCGCGTCTGATTTTCGTTCGCCTGCTTATGAAATCGAAACGGACAAGGGACTGCATACTCCCGAATTAAAATATAAAAGTCATAAAATAATAAAAGGAAAACCGCCTATAAAGGGACTTCCGTCCGTATATACGGAAAATGAAAGCGAGGCTCAGACGGTTATTGTTACAACTGCTGATGACGTACACGGAATAGAGGTTAAGCTGTATTATACAGTATTTGAGAAGCTTAATGTAATATGCCGCCACAGTGAAATAACCAATGTTTCAAATCCGTATATATATCTCAATAATGCGCAGAGCGTGAGCCTTGATTTCCCGGCAGGTGAATATGAGTATATCCATCTTGAAGGTGCGTGGGCGAGAGAAAAGCATATTGACAGAAATACAGTTCATAAGGGCATACAGGGTTTTGAATCAAGGCGCGGAGCGTCGGGACATGTTGAAAACCCGTTTTTAATGTTTTTTGACAAAGGTTCAAACGAGGATTACGGCAATGTATACGGAATTTCGCTTGTTTACAGCGGCAACCACCGCTTTTTAATGGAGCAGGAAATGTATGAAACGGTAAGAGTACAGACAGGAATAAATCCGTTTAATTTCAGATTTAAGCTGAACAAAGGAGAAAGCTTTGTAACGCCCGAAGCTGTTATGGTGTATTCGTCAAACGGCTTTGCAAATATGTCCAATACTTTTCATAAATTGTACAGAACGCGTCTTTGCCGCGGCAAATGGTGCGATAAGGCGCGTCCAATTCTTATAAACAATTGGGAGGGCACATATTTTAATTTTACAAAGGAAAAACTGCTTGAAATAGCTGACGCGGCAAGTAAAATCGGCATTGAATTGTTTGTGCTTGACGACGGATGGTTTGGAAAGCGCAATAATGACAATTCATCGCTCGGTGATTGGTATGAGAATAAGGAAAAGCTCGAGGGTACGCTTGCAGAGCTTGCTGAGGAAATGAATAAACGGGACTTAAAATTCGGATTGTGGTTTGAGCCTGAAATGATTTCTCCTGACAGCGATTTGTTTAGAGTTCACCCCGAATGGGCGGTAAGCGTGCCGAATGTAAAACCGCATTTGAGCAGAAATCAGCTTGTGCTTGATTATACAAGAGCCGATGTGCGCGAATATATTATAGAGCGGCTTACTGATATTTTATCAAACGCAAATATAGAATATGTCAAGTGGGATATGAACAGAAATATGAGCGATGTATATTCTTTGAATTTGCCGTCAGACTGTCAGGGTGAGTTCTACCATAGATATATACTCGGATTGTATGAGGTTCTTGAAAAAATAACGTCGGCTTTTCCTGACATTCTGTTTGAGGGCTGCGCCGGCGGCGGAGGACGAAACGACCCCGGTATGCTTTACTATATGCCGCAGAATTGGGCGAGCGATGATACTGATGCGGTAGAACGCCTGTATATTCAATACGGCGGAAGTATGGTATATCCCGCGTCAACTGTCGGCGCGCATGTTTCTGCTGTACCAAATCATCAGACAGGCAGAACAACACCGCTTTCAATGCGCGGAACTGTCGCAATGAACGGCGCGTTCGGATATGAGCTTGATTTGTCAAGCCTTGGTGATTATGAACTTGCTGAGATGAAAAAGCAGGTTGAGTTCTATAAAAGTATTCGGGAACTTGTAATGACAGGCGATTATTACAGGCTTTTAAATCCGTTTACATCAAGACATTCGGCGTGGATGTATATATCGGAGGATAGGAGCAAAGCGCTTGTATATTATGCGGTAAAAGAGGTACGTCCGGCAAATGAAACTGCGTTTTTAAAGCTCAAAGGGCTTGATGAAAATGCAGAGTATAAAATAAACGGCGAAATAAAAAGCGGAAAAACGCTTATGAACTACGGCATAGTCATAGATATAAATGAAAGTGATTGTTATAGTACAATAATTAGGCTGGAGAGAGTATGATGAAATATTATGAATGGACAAATAAAATAGAGAGAGGGGAAATTAATAGACTTTTAATTGAGCTTTATGGAAGAGACAATTTAGAAAATCAGAAAAAGCGATATTTATCATCAGTGAAAACCTTTATGAAATTATATCCTGAGAGAGATGAATTTTCGATTTTCTCTGCCCCGGGAAGAACAGAAATTGGCGGAAATCACACAGACCATCAACAAGGCTGCGTGTTGGCAGCAGCAGTTGATCTCGATGTAATTGCGATTGTGTCATTTCATGAGGAAGGTATTATACGAGTAAAATCAGAGGGATATCCTGAAGATATCGTTGATTTGTCAGATATAAATGTTAATGAGTGTAAATTCGGCACATCTGCTGAGCTTATACGAGGTATAGCAGCATATTTTATAAATAAGGGTGTTAAAATAGGAGGCTTTGACGCATATACTACCTCAAATGTTATTGGCGGAGCTGGACTTTCATCTTCAGCAGCGTTTGAGGTTCTTATAGCAACAATAATAAATGAGCAGTATAACAATGGGAAAGCCGATAATATAGAAATTGCAAAAATAGGTCAGTATGCAGAAAATATATATTTTGGCAAAAAGTGCGGACTTATGGACCAAATGGCTTGCGCCACAGGCGGTTTGGTATTTATAGATTTTGGAGATACAGATAATCCTATTGTAGAAAAGCATATGTATGATTTTTCAAAAGATAGTATAAATATCTGTATAACCGATACAAAAGGCAGTCATGCAAATTTAACGGATGATTATGAGGCAGTATTTACGGAAATGCATCAGATTGCCTCTTATTTTGGCAAACCGTATTTAAGATTGGTTTCAGAAACGGATTTTTATAATGCTATTCCTTTGTTAAGAATTAGAAGCAGTGATAGGGCAGTTATGCGGGCGGTGCATTTCTTTAATGAAAATAACCGTGCCATAGAGGAAGCAGAAGCATTGGAAGAAAATAATATTATGAGATTTCTTTCTCTTGTCAGAGAATCGGGAAATTCATCATCAAAGTTTTTGCAAAATTTATATTCACCTCAAAATCCACTGCAACAGGAAATTCCTCTTGCGATTATGATTAGCGAGAAGATACTTTTGGGAAATGGAGCGGTTAGAGTTCATGGTGGCGGATTTGCGGGAACAATACAGGCATTTGTACCAAATGAAAAGTTGAATACATATAAATTAAGCATGGAGAAGCTATTTGGAGAGAATAGTTGCCATATAATAAAAATTCGTCCGTATGGTGGAATTAAAATGTTTGTATAAGTGTGCAATGCCCGTGTATTCGGATTGAAAGGAAAAGATTATGAAAGAAGCATTAATCCAAACATATACTTACAAGTGTGAGTTGCATGCTCATTCATATCCTGTAAGCCTTTGTTCAGAAATATCACCTAAAGAGATGGCAAAGCTATTTATTGATAACGGATATTCAGCCACCGTTCTTACCAATCATTTCTATTTGGGATATAGAAATGAGTTTGAAAGTGATGCAGCTTATGTAGAATTTTACTATAATGCATATGCTGAACTTTTGGAGGCGGCAGGAGACAAACTAAAGGTATGTCTTGGTATGGAAATACGTTTTGAAAATGAAGCAATGAATGACTATCTTGTATATGGAATAGACAAGTCAGACCTTGGAAAGGCATGTTACTATTTGGACAAGGATATAGAAACATTTTACAAGGGATTTAAAAATGAAAGAAATGTTATCTTGCAAGCACATCCTTTTCGCGATGGTATGAAAGAGATAAATATGGATTATATTGATGGAATAGAAGTATTCAATATGCATATACACCATAACTCCAGAATAAGTAAGGCTGCTCAATGCGCGAAAGAATTAAATAAATTAAAACTATGCGGAACCGATTTACATTATCCATACCAAATAGGAACTTCATATGTGAGAACAAAATGTTTGCCGGAGAATTCATTTGATTTAGCAAATTTAATTAAGTCTCAGGATATGATTTTACAGGTTTCTGACAGCATAGTAATCCCGTAATTTATGTGAGGGATATATTATTGATTTTAGAATATATGGATTTTACTTGTTATCTCTCTGTAAAAGATGACACACTTTCTCTAAAAGATGTGTGAAATCCCCGTGTATTCTGCAATGAGTGATATATTAATTATTCTGTAGGAGTGAAATACAATGTATATAGGAATAGATTTAGGCGGAACAAACATCGCTGCAGGTGTGGTAGACGAAGCAGGAAAGATTATATATAAATTATCAGTTCCTACATTAGCGCAAAGACCAATTGAGGAAATAGTTGAAGATATGGTGAATTTGTGTATTGATGTAGTAAATGGTGCTGACCGTCAAATATCAGAAATTAGGTCTGTCGGGATCGGTTGCCCGGGAACGGTTGATAATAAAAGCGGTATTATTGCTTATTCATGTAATCTTAAAATGAAAAACACTGAACTTAGAGCAGTCTGTTACAGCTCTGATACGGCAGACAAAACAAGCGATGCAGTCTGACAGCAGTTCTATGATGCACAAATGGATACAAGAGAATTGTGAGGTGTCGGGAAGAACCGCATTCGATTGTGCAAAAATGGGCGATAAGACAGCTACAGTAGTAGTAAAGCGGTATATCCGATATGTAAGCTATGGACTAATCTCCATATTAAACATATTTCAGCCGAGTAAAATCCTGATTAGCGGAGGAATATCCAAAGAGGGTGATTATTTGCTTAATCCGCTTAGAGAATATGTCTATGCAGGAGACTATAACAAATATCGAGAGAAAATAAAAATAGAAGCTGCGACGCTGTTTAATGACGCAGGAATTATAGGCGCAGAATTGAGCGGATGTAGATTATAATATTTTAAGATACAACGGAGAGATTATGTTTGATTTATCCTATGATGATAAAGAAATACAACGATTAGTGTTTCATAAATACAGTGTGCTTGTTATCAAACATGCTGCTATAAGTATATGGCGAAGGAATAATGCAAAAAAGCGGTCAGGAAACGTTATAGACTATGATATAGAATGGATGGGCGAAGATGATATTTATCCAAGTGATAATGTTATTTTTGACGAGAAAGGACATAGCTGTACTATCCAGGCAGAGTGGCTGTATGATGCTATGTTAAGACTTGATGACAAATATAAATCAGTGTTGATTTTAAAATATTGGTACGGATTTCTCCAAAAAGAAATAGCAGAAATGCTTCATGCTTCAAGAAGAACAATTACGTCATGGAAAAGCAGAGCATTTAAAAGTATAAAAGATTATGGAGAAAGAATAGGTAAGACATGGCATTATAAACAGCGTCATACTGCGAAACGCGTATATGACAGATTAAATGAGATGTATGGTGATTTTGAGGTATGTTATTCTACGGTTGCAGCAGCATTCAGAAGGATAAAATCGGAAGTATACTACGTTTGCAGAGAATACGCTCCACTAAGACATATACCCGGAGAAGCACAGGTTGATTTGGGTAATTGTGGTTTTGTTGAAAATGGTGTTAAATATAAAGGATACTATATTGTTATGTCATTCACGTATAGTAATATAGCATTCTGTCAATTGCTGAAATCAAAAAATATTCAGTGTATTGTACAGGGGATAAAAAATATATTTGAATTTATTAGCGGAGTATCTCATGAAATAACCTTTGATAATGAAAGCGGTATTGTAAAGTGTTTGGGAGAGAAGATAACTAAACGTGTAGAAAATGAATTATTTCTGCGCTTTAAAAACCACTACGACTTTCGATGTGAATATTGTAACAGTCACTCGCCGAATCAAAAGGGACATGTTGAAGGCAAGATTGGATATTTGAGACGGAATCTGTTTGTACCGCAGCCTGATATGCAGAATATTGATGAATATAACAAAGAATTATTAAATCAATGTATGAGATTGCATAACAGAAAACACCATCGCACAAAGAAAAGTATAATAGAGATGTTTGATTGTGACAGACAAGCGTTACTTCCATTACCCGAGAAGGACTTTGAAGTGGTTATCTGTATTGTGCGTAAGGCAGACAGGGAAGGGCGGGTACAATTCAAAGGACAGCAGATATATTATCTTGAACCGAAATATGCTAATAAGAAAGTGCAAGTTAAATTGAGCTATAACAAGGTTATTTTCTATGATAAGGAATTAAATAAGATTGCAAGATTTGACAGGTTGTATGGTGACAAAAATTATACGGCAATTCACTGGAAACAGTGGCTGCCTACTTTGTCAAGAAGACCAAACAGTCTGTTTCATTCATCATTTGCGGATATGTTTACTGAGAGGTTAAGACAATTTCTCTTAGGCGGAACAGCCAAACTGAGAGGTGTATATATGAAAGCACTGTGTGAGCTGATAAAAACAATGACGTTGGATAAGGCATTAAATATTGCAGATGAAGCAGCGGAACAAGCATTTGAAGAAATAGATGATATATTACAGCTTGCCGGTGTATAGCTAAGCATAATGTTAAATAAATTTATAACAGCCTGAATAAGAATGTATTTAGGTTTTAATTTTCGTGTTTTTTGTAAGGATGAACAGAGGAAAATGATCAGAGCAGTTGATTTTATGCGTTATTTGTGGTATAATAATTATAGTTATACTATTAAATTATAGGAGTGTGATGACCATGAGTGAGGCGGAAAGAATTATTGCTAATGTTAATGCGTCTATGGCTATGGAAGGAATGCCGTTGACGGAGATCGAAAAAAATCGTATTAAGGACTGCATTGAGGGAAGAAAATCTTTTGATGAAGAAATAAAGAAGCTTGTGGAATATTATAAAAAAGCAGTATGAACAATAAATATTATTACGAATATGAGTGGGACAGCAAATATTGTTATCCGGAATCTTATGTATTAAAGAATA
>CAJUFV010000285.1 GCA_910585795.1 uncultured Clostridia bacterium
AAAGGAATGAACCAAATGGAGCGAACCATACTCGTTATTGAGGACGAACAGAATATTAATGATATTCTAACTTTTTCATTAAGTAAAGAAGGATATAAAACTCTTTCAGCACTTGATGGAATAAAAGGTCTTGAAATGGCCCTCACAGAAAATCCCGACCTGATTTTGCTTGATGTTATGCTTCCGGGGCTGGATGGCTGGGAAGTTTGTAAAAAAGTACGCGAAAACTCACAGGTACCTATTATAATGCTTACTGCGCGTGAAGACGAGGTTGACAAGGTACTCGGTCTTGAGCTCGGAGCTGATGACTATATCACAAAACCATATTCTATGAGAGAACTTGCCGCAAGAGTAAAAGCTAATATACGGCGAAGCAGTGTACAGGCTACGCATGAGGTTGAACCAGAAAACAGAAGCACTATTATTTCAGGCGACCTTTCAATAAATGTTGAGCGTTATGAAGTATCAAAGAACGGACAAATTATTGATATAACACTAAGAGAGTTTGAGCTTCTTAAATTTCTTGCCACTCAGCCTGATAAAATTTATTCACGCGAAAAACTACTCGAGAATGTATGGGGATATGAATATTACGGCGATGTCCGAACCGTTGATGTAACTGTACGGCGCCTTAGAGAAAAAATTGAAGATGACCCGAGTATGCCAAAATATATTATAACAAAACGCGGAGTTGGCTATTATTTTAACAGATAATTAAAAAATTTTTTTGTAACACCCGAAACGACTGCTGTTTTGGGTGTTTCTGAATATTCAAAGAAAGGTTTTACTAGTTTATGTTTAAAAGTATACGTTGGAAAATAACCATATTATTTGTTATTCTTGTCTTTGTTGCGGAAATAGTCATCGGATGCTGCAATATTTGGGGTATCGCAAATTATTATCACAGAAATTTTTCAGAAAATATTAATACCGTGTTTTCAGCTGAAGTGAAAAACGACCTGCTGGCCGCGGCAAATGAGCTTACTGTACCATCGAACACTCCGGAAAATTCAACTATTGTCATTGAGGAAACTTCTGTACGTAATATTAATATGATTAATGATATTCTATCATCAAATTCAGGTAAACTTGGAATAACTGCCTCACGTTTTTACTGCATCCTTGACGGTACTACAGGAGAAGTTCTGAAATCCTCCAACGGAGTTGCCAGAATTAACATTACACAGGTCATCACAAATGCATTTAACGGCAGCGAGAGCCGTGAAACAGGTATTACAAAAACATATATGGACTACGCCTTCCCGCTGATTAACGGAGACAATGTCAAATATATTGTGTATATATACGATGACTGCAGCATACAAATATCACTCATTAAAAACATATTTAATGTTCTTATTCTTGCCCTGCTGCTAACACTTATTGCCGCATGCTTTGCAGGACTTCTAATATCAAGACGTATTACTGTACCGATACAGCAATTAGCTGTACAAGCAAGAAAGCTAGCTGATGGAGATATAAACGCACTGCAAAAATCTGAATCCAAAGATGAAATAGGAAACTTAACTAATTCTCTTTTATATTTAGCTCATACAAGAAAGCAATCCTCAGACCAAGCAATGGGAGAAAAAATTAAGGTTGAAACTATTTTGCAGAAGATGAATGACGGTATTTTGGCTTTTGACATGAAAGGCAAGCTTCTTCATTTTAATCCTGAAGCAAAAAAACTCTTAAATCGTCAATATCTTGATGACATAAGATTTGACAGATTTTTCAAAGAAATTAATGCAAATATAACCTTGGGAGATTTGTTGTATATGAAACCGGACGGAAGCGTTGAACGTGAGATAAAATTAGCCAATCAATATCTGCATCTCAATTTTGCGACTTTCAAAGTTGATAATAAATTGGGCGGTATTATTGTCATTATTCATGATGTAACAAAACAGGAAAAACTTGAACAATCACGCCGCGATTTTGTCGCAAATGTTTCACATGAGCTACGCACACCGCTTACAACTATTAAATCCTACTCGGAAACTCTGGCAGATATGCCTGATGTTGACAGAGAACTGCAAATTCGTTTTCTTGACGTTATAGCGTCCGAATCTGACAGAATGGCAAGAATAATTAGTGACCTGCTTACATTGTCTGAGCTTGATGAAAACCAAACATATATAAAAGCGCCGGAACCCATTGACATACGTAAAATGCTTGAAAGCATTATAGAACGTATGAGTCTTACAGCAAAGAAAAAAAATCAAACTCTCACCTATCATCCTATAAATGATGTTCCAATGATAGCGGGAGACCATGACAGTCTTGAACGTGTTATTATTAATATTGTAAGCAACGCTCTTAAATATACACGCGAAGGAGGTACTATTGAAGTGTATTCAAGCAGGGTATATACTGATATATGTATTAAGGTAGTTGATAATGGCATAGGAATACCTAATGATAAACTTCCGCATATTTTCGACCGCTTCTATCGTGTTGATAAAGCGCGTTCACGTGATACAGGCGGTACAGGCTTAGGACTGGCAATAGCTAAACAAGCCCTTGAATCTGGTTTCAACGGAAAAATAAAGATAGCAAGCGAATTCCACAAAGGCACAGAGGTTACAATTACTATTCCTGTAAATGAATAAATGTCATTCATAGACAGACATACTTATTGACAACTTAATTACAAACAAATCTTTTTTATATAAAACGGAGCTGTATTTTGTCAGCTCCGTTTTATCTTTTTCTATATTTCAGATATCTCCTTACCCAAATATTTTGCCACTGAATAAACATCTTTATCTCCGCGACCGGAAAGGCATATTATTATAATTTCATTCTTGTCCATTTTAGGCACAATTTTTTTTGCCAGAGCGATTGCATGAGCCGATTCAATTGCAGGTATGATTCCTTCAGTCTGTGACAAATACACAAACGCATCCACAGCTTCTTTATCTGTTATCGGATAATACTCCGCTCTGCCGCTTTCTGCCATATATGCATGTTCAGGACCTATTCCGGGATAATCTAATCCTGCGGATATTGAATACACAGGCATAATGTTTCCGCCGTTATCCTGTAAAAAAAGCGATTTCATCCCATGAAGCACGCCTACTGTTCCTTTTGTAATAGTCGCGGCATGTCTCTGAGTGTCAACACCATCTCCGGCGGCCTCCGCTCCATATAGCTTTACAGAAGGTTCATCTATAAAATCAGAGAATATTCCTATTGCGTTTGAACCTCCTCCCACACAGGCCATCACAGCGTCTGGAAGACGACCTTCCATTGCAAGAATTTGTTTTTTTGCCTCAATACCTATAATACTTTGGAAATATTTCACGATTTCGGGATATGGATGTGGTCCCACCGCGCTGCCCAGCACATAAAAAGTATCCTCTGCATTATTACACCATGCTCTCATTGCTTCGTTAGTAGCATCCTTCAGCGTACCAGTTCCGGCCGTTACAGGATGTACCTGTGCTCCAAGCAAATTCATACGAAATACATTCAAAGCTTGTCTTTGTATATCCTCAACACCCATATAAACATCACATTCCAGCCCCATTACCGAAGCAAATGTCGCTGTAGCAACACCATGCTGTCCTGCTCCCGTCTCCGCAATCACTTTCTTTTTCCCCATACGCTTCGCAAGAAGACACTGTCCTATTACATTATTAATTTTGTGCGCGCCTGTATGATTCAGGTCTTCACGCTTAAGATATACTTTAGCTCCGCCTAACTCCTTTGTCATTCTTTCCGCATAATATAAAAGAGACGGCCGGCCTGTATACTGCTTATGATAAAAATTAAGCTCTTTTATAAACTCATCATCAGCTCTGTACTTTTC
>CAJUFV010000286.1 GCA_910585795.1 uncultured Clostridia bacterium
AAAGAAATTAACTGAGGAAGAGGAAACAGCGCGTGTAAAGATAATGTGGGAAATAGAAAATGTACATTATAATCATGGTATTGTGAGTATTGCTGGGGTAGATGAGGCTGGCAGGGGACCTTTGGCCGGACCGGTATATGCGGCAGCGGTAATTCTTCCGCCCAATATAATTATAAAGGGCATAAAGGATTCAAAAAAACTGTCGGAAAAACAGCGCAACAAGCTTTTTGATGAAATAACTGAAAAAGCGGTTGCATATAATATTTTCAGTGTAGATGAAAAGCGCATTGATGAAATTAATATTTTAAACGCTACATATGAAGCTATGAACGGCGCGGTAAACGGACTTAGTATTATACCTGAACAGGTGCTCATAGACGGCAATAGTATAGGCGGAATGGATATTCCTCATGAAACGGTGATAAAGGGGGATTCAAAAAGTATTTCGATTGCCGCCGCGTCAATACTTGCAAAAGTAAGCCGTGACCGTTTTATATGCAAAATGGCTGAAAAATATCCGGAATATGGTTTTGATAAGCATAAAGGCTATGGCACGAAGGCTCATAATGAGGCTATTTTGAAATATGGTCCATGTGAGCTTCACCGCAGAACGTTTCTAAAAAAGTTATTGGGAGATAAAGTATGAATACAAAGCAGATAGGTGATTTTGGCGAAAAGGCCGCTGCTGAATATCTTGAGGAAAATGATTATGAAATACTTGAGCGCAATTTCAGACTGAAATTTGGTGAGATAGATATAATTGCTGAAAAGAATGACTGTATAGTATTTGTTGAGGTTAAGACACGGCGTGATAATATTTTTGGCGAACCGAGTCAGTATGTTGATTATAAAAAACAAAATCATATAAAAAATGCTGCGGCGGTGTATACGAATATAGAATATACGGACATGCGATTTGATGTTATAGAGGTGTTTTACGCTGAAAAAAACGGAAAATTTTATGTAAAAGAGCTTAGACATATAGAAAATGCGTTTTAAGGAGAACAGCCTATGAAATATTCAATTGTTGATACTCATTGTGATACTCTCTGTTGTGTGCTTGATGATAACAAACCGTTGATGAAAAATGACTGTCATGTAGATATTGAACGAATGTCAGCGTATAAGAGCTATACTCAGGTATTCGCGTGTTTTATTGACCCTATTTATAAAGACGGCGCAGTACAGCGTACACTTGATTTGATTGATACGTTTAATAAAAACGCAGTATTACTGCCGGAAAATGTCAAGACGATACTTAGTATTGAAGGCGGAGAAGGTATATATTCATTGTCTGCGCTTAGGAATTATTACAGGCTTGGAGTGCGCATCGCGGCACTGACATGGAATTATTCAAATCATATAGCATCAGGAGCGCTTGAAAAGGATGAAACAAAAGGTCTTACAGAATTTGGGATAAAGGTTGTCAGAGAGATGAATCGTCTTGGGATACTTCTTGATGTGTCTCATCTTAACAGAAAATCATTTTATGATGCGGTTCAAATCACGCGACAGCCTATAATAGCCACGCATTCATGTTCAGATGCTGTTTGCGCGCATTTGCGAAATATCACGGATGCACAGTTTGAAATTATAAGGCATTCAGATGGATGTGTAGGTATCAATTTCTATCCTTATTTCCTAACAGATAAAACTGACTGTAGTATTGATGATATTATAAAACATATAGAGCATTTTATGGAGTTGGGCGGTGAAGATAATATAGGTATTGGAGCTGATTTTGATGGGATTGACTGTTTACCGGACGGAATAAGCGGAGTACAGGATATATATAAATTATTTGACCGATTATCGCAGCTTGGATATACGGATGAACAAATGGAGAAGATAAGCCATAAGAATTTTGAAAGGATACTGGAGAAATACAATGTCTAAATTTTTTGTGACACCTGATAAAATAACAAATAACAAGATAATAATTGATACGGATGATGTCGCGCATATTTTGCGGGTGCTTAGACTTGGAATAGGCGACATAGTTACTGTATGTGACAGTCAGGGGAATGATTATAACGCGGAGATTTCGCAAATCGAGGC
This sequence comes from uncultured Clostridia bacterium, assembly GCA_910585795.1. GTDB lineage: Bacteria > Bacillota > Clostridia > UBA1381 > UBA1381 > Hominilimicola. Next base: position 2,059 of record CAJUFV010000286.1, read on the forward strand.
AAAGAGTATTGAGTGCAGTATTAAGGAAAAGTATGCAAGTGTATCAGAGCCTAATATACAAGTTACGCTTTTTCAGGGACTTCCGAAAGCCTCGAAAATGGAATATATAATACAGAAAACAACGGAACTGGGTATAACTGAAATAGTTCCTGTTAAGCTGTCAAGGTGTGTGGTAAAAATAGATAATAAAAAGGATGAGAAGAAAAAGCTTGACCGCTGGCAGAAAATATCTGAAGCTGCCGCAAAACAGTCAGGCAGAGGAATTGTGCCGGCAATATCAGAGATAATGACTTTGGATGAAGTTATAGAGAGGTCAAAGGAGTTTGACTTGTTTTTTGTGCCTTATGAATGCGAGGAGCAAAAGACGCTTAAAGAAGTGTTTTTGTTGAATCCGGATGTAATAAATGTCGGTTTTCTTATTGGTCCAGAGGGAGGCTTTGATATTGCTGAAGCAGATAAATTGCATAAAAGCGGTATTGAGACGGTAACACTTGGAAAACGAATACTGCGCACGGAGACAGCCGGTGAGGCTGTACTTGCGATGACAATGTATGAAATAGGAGATATAAACCGTTGATACGGCATACAGGGGGATGTAAAAATGAACTTGCAGGAGATAATAGATAAAAGCAATAATATTGTGTTTTTTGGCGGAGCCGGAGTTTCCACAGAAAGCGGAATACCTGATTTTCGCGGTGTGGACGGACTATATAATCAAAAATATGATTATCCCCCTGAAACAATTTTGAGTCATACGTTCTTTATGAATAATACATTGGAATTTTTTAGGTTTTATCGTGATAAGCTTATTGTAAAAAATGTTAAACCGAACAAGGCTCATATTGCGCTGGCTGAGCTTGAGAAGGATGGCAGACTTAAAGCGGTTATAACCCAAAATATAGACGGACTGCATCAGTTGGCGGGAAGTAAAAATGTGCTGGAACTGCACGGTTCAGTGATGCGCAATTTTTGCATGAATTGTGGCCGCGCATACGGATTGGAAACTATGGAAACTGGTAAGGATATACCAATATGTGAATGTGGAGGGATAATTAAACCTGATGTTGTGCTATATGAAGAAATGCTTGACGATAATACGATATCAAAATCAGTAAAATATATAAGTGAAGCGGATACACTGATTATTGGAGGTACTTCGCTTAATGTATATCCTGCGGCGGGGTTTATAAATTATTTTAACGGACGTTATCTTGTTATAATTAATAAAGCGTCAACATCTGCTGACAACAGGGCAGAGCTTGTTATAAATGAACCGATAGGCGAAGTGCTTGGAAGGTTGAAAATATGAAGCTGTATATTATGAATATAAGCAAAATTGATCCAGATAATAATAAATGGTATAAGTGTTTGTCAGACAAACGCATAGAAAAGGTTGAACGACTGAAAAAGGCTGATAAAAAAGCTCAGTCAATTGGCGCGGAACTGTTGCTGAATTATGCGGTAAAACAGAAATATAAAACCAAAACACCTGTAAAATGGAGTACAGACGGAAATGGCAAGCTATATCTTATTGATTATCCTGATTTGTACGTAAATTTGTCACATTCAGGCTGTTATGCTGTATGCGCTGTAAATAATACTCCGGTTGGAGTAGATATACAGCGCGGCCGTGAATGTGACATGAAAATGGCAAGGCGTTTTTTTACTTCTGAAGAGACGTATTATATAAACAGCTCACTTGATAAAGAACATTCTTTCTTTAAAATATGGACAAGAAAGGAAAGCTTTGTCAAGGCTATAGGAAAGGGAATAACTATACCGCTAAATAGTTTTTCTGTGCTTGACGATATGCTTGAATATAACGGGAAAAGCTATAAATTCAGAGAATATACCGTATCACAGCAGGGATACGTATTGTCCGCGTGTTATTTGTCGTAATTATAAATATTTATGCTTTCGGGAGAATAATTCATAATTTCATCATATGCGTCAAGCTCTGCCTCGTTTTCCGGTGCCCATGGAATAAGTCCTGTGCACTCGTATGCTGACGAAGCGTTGTTTACATCAAAATCAAACATACGTTTATGAAAAATGATATGTTCTTTATATTTTTTTACATTTTTTTTCATGATGCTAACCTCCTTACAAGGTTAGTATAACAAAAAATCTTTGATGAAATTCATCAAAGATTTAAATGGAGCGGAAGACGAGATTCGAACTCGCGACGTTCACCTTGGCAAGGTGACGCTCTACCACTGAGCCACTCCCGCATTTCTTATTGCTTTAGTTATTATAGCATGGAGAAATGGGCTTGTCAAGACTTTTTGTGAAAAAATATTTCTGATTTTCGTATTAATATATAAATAATGACAGTTATGCATATATCAAACATTATATTAAAAATAAACAACTGTTTTGAGATGTCCGCTGCTCCGTTTCCGATATACGGCATGGGGAATTGTATTGCGCCCATCAATATTATTCCGAGAAAAGGAATTCCATATATATTTCTGTGTTTTATCATAAAAAGGGCAATTATGATAAATATAAGCAATACGGGGATTATAAAATTGAGCGAATGAGGAAATGATGAACGTATATTTTCCCATAAGTCAAAACGATATTCAGAACAGTTTTTTTCAAATCCGTATTTTTCTTCGAAAGTTCCAAGATATACCTTATTGTAAAACGCGCTTGAGGCGGTTTCTTTCATTGCTTTTATCAGCCTTTTAGGATTGGTAATATAAAATTTCATGAGCTTTGTGTTGCTCATTTTTGAATAAAACTTCTTTTCGGTTTCTCTGCTGTTTGGAGGATATTTGTATGCAGAAGAGTCAAGAAAAGCGTGTTTGCCGCTGTCTTCAGCCATAGACGCGTCAATACCAAGATAAATCAAATCCTCGGCAGGATTTGGACTGTCTTTTAATATTCCGTAGAACACACTGTTGTATTGTGTAGCAGTATTAAGAGTGAAACCGTTGATAATATAGCCTCCGATGCCATGGAAAGCAATAACAGCTGTGCATATAACAGTAAGAGCTCGGCGATGTTTTTTGCGTCCAGCGTAGATAACATATACCGCAAGAAACGGCGTGAATACAAAACATTGAAGTTTTGAACCCAGTAGCATACATGAAGCAATTGTAAATAAAATGACAGCTTTTTTTGAATTGGTTTCAGCAAGACGTATAGCAGCTAGAATAACGGTTGCGAAGGAAGTAAGCATTATACTTTGACCGTATAGACTGTTAAAGAATGTAAGATTTACGCCGTTAAAGAAAACTATTATAAAAAAAATGGTGAAAATAAGTCGCGCGGCAGGATGCTGGATTTTTATTCGGTGGAGTATGAGCATACAGACTATGCTGTACCATGTGAACATGATGACGGACAGTATACGCATATCAAAAAAACCGTTAAAACAGAAAAGCTTTGCGGCTGTTACAGGCAATATAAACGTTGTGGATGGTATAAGAAATAGAAGCCTCGGTAAGTACAGGAGCTTGTTCTCATATGTAAAAGCCATTTTAAAATACCGTACAGCAAAATTGTAAAAGCTGTGTCTGTCTGTGAAATCAAGTCCGCACGGACGCATTACCCGTTCAAAATCTCCCTGGTCGGCGATTGAGTGTACGGGAGGAATAAATACGGAATATATAAAAATTATTGTTACTGCCGATAGAAAGATAATATCATATACAGAAAAATATTTGAGAATCTTTTTTATCATGTTAATCCCTCCGGTTAAAGATTATATCTTTTATTATACAGGATTATTACACATATTGCAACATAGTTAAATGTTTACAAAAAAAATGGAAAGAGATATTA
>CAJUFV010000287.1 GCA_910585795.1 uncultured Clostridia bacterium
GTTTAATTATCATTTTAATTCAGATAATAAACATATCAAATCATATTAAGGAGGTTTTAATCATGCATAAATTTTCAGGCTTTATGAAAGGTATGGCAACAGGTCTAGTAGTAGGCGCGGCAGTTACAATGATTACTGACCCTATGACAGAACGTGACCGTCATAAAATTGCAAAAAAAACTGAAGGCATATTTAAAAATATAGGTTCAGTTATTGACACAACACTAGGAATGATGCACTAAAATAAAAATACCAATATAAAAGGACGTTCAAATGGAACGTCCTTTTTAATATGTAGCCATTACTACATACGATATATCATATTCCGCCAAGACCGAAGCTTATAGACAGCGCATCATTTACGCTATCCATAAGCCCGCCGTCTATGCGTCCTATTTTCTCACGTAATCTTCGTTTATCAATAGTCCTGATTTGTTCAAGCAATATTACCGAATCCTTATTAAGTCCGTATTCCTTAGCCGTCAGCTCAATATGGGTAGGCATCTTCGCCTTATTAATCTGGCTTGTTATAGCCGCCGCGATAACTGTGGGACTGTATTTATTACCTATGTCGTTCTGGATTATCAGCACAGGTCTTATACCTCCCTGCTCGCTCCCCACAACAGGACTTAAATCGGCGTAATAAATATCTCCTCTTTTCACTATCACATTATTCACACTCCGTCAGTTTTTCCTCACATAGCGAAAGACTCTCGTTATCCGCTTCAAGGCACATCTGTGCCAACTCAAGATTTATTTCCGACATTTCCTTATAACCTTTTTCCAGCTTCTTTATAAGAGCTTCCTTATCGATATTCTTTATACGTGACAAAGCAATCAGGCCCCCTTTATATTCTTACGGCAATTTGTGCCGTATATCACTTCCTCCGGCTAACTACATAAGGTAGTTCAGTACCTTCACCGCCTTTCCGTTCTTTGTGTAAATCCTGGGAATACGCTTGCCTATTACGCAGGAAACCTCATAATTAATAGTTTCAAGCCATCCTGCAAGGTCGTCTATAGTAACGCCTTCCCCTGAGAAAATGATTACTTCGTCACCCTTATCAATATTATGAACATTTGTAACATCAATCATACATTGGTCCATACAAATTCTTCCGATAATAGAAACTTTTACATCATTTACAATCATTTTCCCCTCACGGGCAAGCTTCCTTAAATATCCGTCGGCATAACCAATAGGAACAGTCGCTATTTTTGTTTTCTTATCAGTTATGTATTCCTTGCCATAGCTGACCCCCCTGCCGGCTTCAACCTCCTTTAAATGGGTTATTGTTGATTTAAGCGTCATAGCAGGCTTAAGGTTCAGACGTGTTTTGTCTACCTCATCAGACGGATACATTCCATAAAGAATAATTCCCGGACGCACCATATCAAGGTGCATTTCAGGATACATCATTGTTCCGGCGCTGTTGCATATATGCTTTATAGGGATATGCAGGCCTTTTTCTTCAAGGGCATCGCATACCGACATAAAACGCCTGTACTGCAAAAGCGTATATTCCCTGTCACATTCGTCAGAGGTGGCAAAGTGAGAGAATATTCCCTCAATCTCAATATACGGGAGCTTTGAAATCTTCAATATTTCCTTGATTATTTCATCATTATTCTCTCCCGTTAAAAAGCCTATACGGCTCATACCTGTGTCTATTTTGATATGGATTTTAGTTACCTTTTCTTTTCTTTCCGCCTCATATGAAAGAGCCTTTGCAAATTCATATGTGAAAACGCTTGGAGTTATATCAAAATTAATCAATTCCTCAACCGTTTCCTCTCCGCTGGCGCCAAGTATCAATATGGGCACTGTGACACCGCGGCTGCGGAGCTGCTTACCCTCCTGCAAAACCGCCACAGCCAATCTATCAGCACCGTTTTCAAGAAGTGTCTTTGTGACCTCTAAAAAACCATGACCGTATGCGTCTGCCTTTACAACCGCCATTATTTTTGAATTAAAATTAGTAATTTTTCTAATTTCTTTTATATTATGAGCGATAGCATCAAGGTCTACCTCTGCCCAGCTTCTCTTATCCATCTCAAGTTCTCCTCAATTATAGCACAATGTTTTTCATTTTTCCACCTGTAATATTTGCCGCAAAGCATGAGGAATATTCTCCATAACAGAAGTCGCTGTAACAGATTCTACACCGTATTTACTCATAGCTATATCCCCTGCCAGACCATGTACATACACAGCCATAGCCGCGGCAATGCTTTCATCTGTTCCTCTTGCTATAAAAGCGGCTGTTATTCCGGCAAGTACATCACCGCTGCCTCCAGTAGCAAGACCTGAATTGCCTGTAATATTAATATATTGTTCTCCACGCAGACCTGTTACTATAGTATGATGTCCTTTTAATATAACGGTTACCCCATACTCCTCAGCAAACTCACGAGATGTTACAAGTCTGTTTTCCTCTATATAATCCTTATCAAGCCCCGTCAGTCGTGACATTTCAACCGCATGAGGAGTAAAAATTACAGGACATGCGCATCCACTTAAAATGTCCATGTTTTTTGCGACAGCATTAATACCATCCGCGTCAATTATTACAGGTACTTTTGAATTATCAAGCACTGTCTCAATGATACGGATAACATCAACACTTCGCCCCAGCCCAGGCCCTATAAGAACCGAATCTGCCCTTTCAAGAAATTCAAGCACCTTTTCCGCGGCTTCTGATGATATATGTCCGCCAATATCTTTAAGAGGTACTGTCATTACTTCAGTAGTTTTAGCCTCCATAGCATCATTCAGACATGCCGGCAGTGCCAAAGTCACAAGACCACAGCCTGACAGCATCGCTGTTTGCGAGGCAAGATATGCCGCACCTGTCATGCCGGCTGAACCAGCAATTACCAGCAGCTTGCCGTAGTCACCCTTCTGGGAATTATTTTCACGCTTAGGAAAATGCTTTCTCACAAAGCTTTCATCTGTAACATTAATTGTAATATTCTGATTGTCAATTATATAATCAGGTATAGAAATATCCGCCACAGACACCTGTCCGGTATAGTCTGACGCCGGAAACATCAGCATACCAATCTTATAAGCGGCAAATGTCACTGTTTTATCGGCCTTTACACAAATTCCGCAAATTTCTCCGCTGTCAGAATTGATACCGCTCGGCACATCCACAGACAACACATATAGAGAATTTTGATTGATTTCATTAATCACGTCATAACTGATACCCCCTACATTTCCGTGTATGCCTGTACCATATATAGCATCAATGATAATATCATTAGAACGTATAATATACCTCAGATTCTCCGTATCAGACACAACATCAATATTGATACTCATTTCCGTGATTATATCAAAATTAATTTTAGCATCGCCCTTAAACTCATTTCCGCATACAAGATATACAGACACCTCTGCCCCTGAATTATATAAATGCCGCGCTATAGCAAATCCATCGCCGCCGTTATTTCCTTTTCCGCAGAAAACAGCAACACGCCTGCCGTGCATAACGCCAAAATCATCTTTCAGCGCATTTATACACGCTATAGCCGCATTTTCCATAAGCACGATACTCGGTATACCGCCAATTTCACTTGCCATTGTATCAATCTCACGCATTTGTGAAACAAAGCATGCCTTCATTTCCATCACTCCCCGCAGTAAAAATTATTAATCCTCCACAATAAAGACATTTCTCGGATTAAATTTTTTCGCTGAACTTATCATCTTAGAAGTAGGCTGAAAGAGTACCCGTACCTTTTCTCCTCCATCTTTTAACAAATCGGCAAAATAAATATTGCCCCTTTCCTTATCTCCTGTTACATCTATGATTTTAGCAGGTTTTATATTTTTATAATCATGATTATGGTCATTATCGTCAACATTAGCACATATCAATATTTCCTTAAAATCAAATGATACTATATGCTTTCTTCCTTTTTTTGACATTATTTTATCAATATCCATCTCACTGTTAGTAAGTATATACTCATATTCAACATTCTGCATACCGACAAAAATGTATACACCATACCAGACTGCCGCTACAAGCATAAGTCCCAAAAAACTAACCATTTGTCCAAGACCTGTGCCGGCCTTCTGCATAGTTACTCCTATAGCAAACATTAAAACAAAAAATACGCATGATAAAATTACCGCAAGCACTATGACAGCCGCCAGCAAGGCAAATTGTTTACCGCTTTTCTTTTTCCTTACCATATATTCCAAATAAATATCTTCCATCATAATAATTATTCCTCCTCATTTTTTAGTTTTTTACATAGTTTTTCAAGCGCTCTGCCCCTATGACTCACACTATTCTTTTCTTCATCAGTACTCTCCGCAAATGTCTTGCCAAGCTCATCCGCAAAGAAAACAGGGTCATAACCAAAGCCGTTTTCTCCCCTCGGCTCTGTAGTAATATGTCCTTTTACCACCCCCCGCGCGGTAATCTCTGTTCCGTCAGGCCAGATAAAGGCCACTGCTGCAACAAATTTTGCGTTTCTGTTTTTTTCGCTGCTAAGCTCACGCAAAAGCTTATTTACTCTGTCACTGTCAGAAGCGTCATCTCCCGCATATCTCGCGCTTCTGACACCTGGGGCGCCTCCAAGCGCTTCAACACATATACCGGAATCATCTGCTAAAATAGGATAATCACACACCATTGCAACCGCTCTGGCTTTTATCAGAGCGTTTTTTTCAAAAGTATCTCCCGTTTCTTCAGCGTCTAGTTCAATGCCTATCTCCTGCTGTGATACAATCTCTATATCAAGCGGTGACAGAATTTCCTGCATTTCTCTTATTTTACCTTTGTTTTTCGTTGCAGCAATTACTTTCATGATTATAATTATTAACTCCTTTCACAAAACCAAGGCTGAAAGAAAAGCTTTCATCCACATTTAGTCAATTACACCATATATTGTACTACATATATAATTTTTTTGCAAGTATAAAAGGACTGCTTCGCAGTCCTTTTATACATTTTTTATAAATTATACCCTTTTTCAAACGCTTTGAGGTTAACCTCCAGAAATTTGGAAGGTACCGTTTCAGCAATAGTATCAAGCCATACCTGCTTATCAAATCCCAGACTTTTTGCAAGCAGTCCGATAAGCACAACATTAACAGCCTTGATATTTCCAGCCTCATTCGCCAGTGAAAGCGCATCCACAGAAAAAAGATTTATTTTTTCTGACAGCTTCCGCTCAATATTTTCAGGATATTTCATTGCTCCTGTAATAACAGGCATAGGATTCATCTGCTGGGTATTAGCAATCATTTTACCGCCCTTTTTCAGATACGGAATGGCACGCAGAGCCTCAAGCATTTCAAATGCCAGAATAATATCCGCTTCTCCTTTATCTATAACAGGAGAATATACTTTATCTCCGTATTTTACATATGTAACAACGCTTCCGCCCCTCTGGCTCATACCATGAACCTCGCTGACCTTCACGTCATAGCTCTGTTTTATAGCCAGATTTCCCAATATACGGCTTGCCAGCAGTGTTCCCTGCCCGCCGACGCCGACTATCATTATATTCATATTATCAGTCCTCCTTTTCAATCGCGTCAAACGGACATACATTTATGCACAAACCGCAGCTGTTGCACTGCGACATATCAATTCTTACAGTTTCACCATCACATGAAATCGCAGGACAGCCGAGCCTCATACACATCTTGCATTTTTTACACTTATCCGTAATTACGCAGTGACCTGTATATGTTTTACGCATATTCGGAAGAAGCGCGCACGGACGCTGAGCTATAATAACTGAAACCTCTTCGCGCTCCGTTTCTTCTTTTACTGTCTTTTCGAAGCCCTTCACATCAAATGGGTCTGCAACCACAACATGCTCAATACCGATTGATTTACACAAAGCTATAAGATTCACCTGCTTTGTTTCTTCCTTTCGGATTGTATATCCTGTTGTAGGATTATCCTGATGGCCTGTCATACCCGTAATTGAATTATCAAGAATCAAAACAGTGTTTATACCCTTGTTATACACCATGTTAATTAATCCAGTAATACCGGAATGAATAAACGTTGAATCACCGATTACTGATACTGTTTTTTTGGCAAAATCATTTCCACACGCCTTTGATATTCCATGCGCTTCGCCAATCGCCGCCCCCATACAAAGATTTGTGTCCATACTGTCAAGGGGAGGAGCCGCTCCAAGTGTATAACAGCCAATGTCACCCATAACATTAAGGCCGAGCTTCTTCAGCACATAATATGTACCTCTATGCGGGCATCCGGCGCACATAACCGGCGGACGTACCGGAACATTCTCGTCAATTACATCAAATTCAGGCGAGTCCTCGTCAAGAACCGCTTTTTTTATCATTGCCGGAGTATACTCTCCAAGCAGTGTAAACACTTCCTTGCCCACAACATCAACACCGATGGTTTTACAGTGATTTTCAATAAACGGGTCAAGCTCTTCAATAATGTAAATCTTATCGCATTTTGAAGCAAATTCCACGATAAGCTTATCAGGCATAGGATACACCATTCCAAGCTTTAGAAAGTTAACCTTATTACCTAGTGCTTCCTTCGCATACATATATGCGATACCTGCGGTAATAATACCTATCTTAGAGCCATTATCCTCAACACTGTTTATATCGGCTGTTTCCGCAAAATCCTTCAAGGCCCTCATACGCTCTTCAACAACAACATGGCGTTTAATAGCGTTTGCGGGAGTCATTACATTTTTCGCGGTATTTTTAACATAATCCTTTAATTTATAAGCCATTCTTTCCTGCTCGTCCACCAAGCTCTGAGAATGAGAAACCCTTGTCGACAATCTCATAAATACAGGTGTGTCATACTGCTCCGACAGCTCGTACGCCAGCTTTGTAAAATCTCTGCACTCCATGCTGTCCGACGGTTCCAGCATCATTATTTTTGCCGCTTCTGCATAATGGCGCGAATCCTGCTCATTCTGAGAAGAATGCATGCCAGGGTCATCCGCGACACAATACACTAAACCGCCGTTAACCCCCCTGTAGCTTGATGTGAATACAGGGTCAGCCATAACATTAAGCCCCACATGCTTCATGCATGTCATAGCTCTGGCGCCTCCGGCAGACGCTCCGACAGCCACCTCCGCGGCAACCTTTTCATTAGGCGCCCACTCAACATATATGTCCTCATATTTTACGATATTTTCTGTTATTTCTGTACTGGGCGTACCGGGGTATGATGAAACCACGCTTACGCCGGCTTCATAAGCACCGCGCGCGACAGCTTCATTTCCAAGCATTAATTTCTTCATTTATGTATGCCTCCTATTTTCTAACCATTACTGTAATTTTAACAAAAATACCGGTCAGCGTCAAGTATATTGTCAAAAACATTGGAGAAATGCTGAAATTTATAATATACTGTTAACGCGACATTCTGGAAAAACAAAAAACATATAAAATGTATACACTTTGTTTGCCAAATACGCTGTATGCTTTGTTTACTATATATTCATTTTGTGTGTATAGCTTTCCAGATGTGTCGCGGCATTTACCAAGGCAGATGTTTTTATTGTGCCGCTTGACTGATGCTTCAGCACATTTCTTATTGAAAAATATACCTAAAAGGAAGTGTTACTATAGATTGAATTGAGCATATGTATAAAAATTCTATTCAGCCGTCTGAGCAGAGCATGAAAAAGGATAAAGTCTATACAAAATCTAAAATCAGTGTTACAATAAATTGTGTGAAACGCTGTCTCCGCATGAAACTGAATTTCTTAACAAGCTTATGTTATGCTATGCAGCAACGGCATGCACTGTTTTTAAACCGGTTTTAAAACAGTTTTTCATATTACTGTTAAAACATTATTCTAGATATTCACGGCATACAGAAAACCACCCTTTGGGGTGGTTTTCTGTATTTTATTCACATACCCATTCACCAACTGAATCAGCAGTTACCGCGCATTTTGTACCATAAAAATCAGTAATATAAAGTCTTGAGCTTTGAGCGTCCGTAATATAAACATTTTTACTCTTTACCATAAAATCCTTTACAGGTCTATCATAAATCTTCGTAAGGTCGCTTGCATCAAGGCTTCCTGTATATAACCCCTGATACGAAGTAAACAGCCGTCCGTCAAACACCTTTACATCATCAGCGTAACAAACATATGTATTTTCACTTCCGTCCAAATTTACCCTATATACCTCCTCACGCATAGAGTTTTTATAATAGACGGTATTCTCCCACTGAGCTAACACCTGCATATCTATCCACGAAGCGTCTCCCTCATGAATTATTCGCTCATCTGTTCCATCTATACAGATACTATACAAATCCTGACCCTTTTCCGGCTTAATATAAACAATTCTGTCAGACGGTATCTGTTTTCTGCATATAAGAACATTCGACTGCGTAAAGGTCCTCACGTTACTTCCATCAAGATTCATTCTTGTCAGATTACCATACCACGCTCCATTTTCAACAAGAATATAATCTCCGAAAAAAATACAGTTAAACGGATATAATTTCTCATCTTTATCACCAATATCCATTATATTTACATGAGTACCGTCCAGATTGACCGCATACAGTCTATTATCATTACTAAGATTAAAGTATATGTAATCGCGGTACTTTACAGGGTACTGCACTGAATTATCAGTCAGTCGTTCTATCTCACCGCTGTATATATTATATCTGTAAAGTATTCCGCTTTTTCTAGTAAGGCTATCAAGCTCCTGATAATATACATATCCATTATCGACAGCAATTTTATTTATACTTTTATCTATCAAAAGACTTTCGCCTTCAGAGTCATTCGCTCTGTAAAGAAATTTATTGTCCTTTGAAATATAATACACATATCCGTCATACATTTCAAGTTCACAAACACTATTATCCGACAGCTTTCTCCGGCCAATACCGTTTTTACCCACAAGATAGAGCTTTTGATAATCAGAATCCGAGGAATAATATACGACACCTTCGACATTTTTCCTGCTGTCGATTGTGACTCTTTGCGTTACTCCGTCCCATGACACATTTGACCCAAGCGTTTCCGAAACAGCTCTGACCGGCACATATGTATAGTCATCAATAATTCTCGCCGGCACATCAAGCTCAAATCTGTCAACCCATACAGCCGCTCCGTCCGAATTATTCACGCCTGTGCTTAAAATATTGCTGTCAAGCGGCACGCATATAAATTCTCCATTTCTTGACGCCCAAACCGTCCTTCCTGCGCCATCCCACGACACTTCAGCTCCTAAAGCCTCAAATATCGTTCTCATAGGCACAAGCACTCGCCCGTTAATATTCACAGGACTAACTTCACACTGAAGTAATTCACCGTCAATATATATTTCCACATTTCTCTCTGCTGACGCATGTGCTGCCGATACCATAATTCCAAAAGAAAGCAGCAGTGTCAGAAATTTTTTCATTGCCAAAAGCCCCTTTATAAAATAATGTGTAAATTAAACTGTTATCAATCCTGCTGATAATTCCTGCCCTTCGCGACCACAGTCACGGCAAACTTAGGAAGCTCCATCATTCTCCCGATACGCCATGGTTCTTTACATAATCTGTAAAACCATTCCATTCCTGTTTTGCGGAATATCTCCGGCGCTCTTTCCACACGTCCCGCAAAAACATCCAGACTTCCGCCTATCCCCATTGCGACACGCGCTTTAAGCGCGCTTCGGTATCTGTCTATCCATTCCTCCTGCTTAGGAGCTCCCAGACAGACAAAAATAAGCTCCGCGCCTGAATTATTTATCTGCTCAACAATTTCTTCCTCTTCATCATTTCCAAAATATCCGTTACGGATACCAACTATATTTAGCTTCGGATATTCCGTTATAAGCTTATCCTTCGCTTCTTCAGCGACACCAGGCTTTCCTCCGAAAAGAAACAGCTTATGTCCGGTATCATTTATATTTGCAAGCACCTGCCGCGCTATATCATAGCCCGCCGCACGTTCCCTAATAGGCTTTTTAAGTATTTTTGACGCGTACACAACTCCTATACCGTCTGCCGTAAGCAGTTCGGCACGGTTAAGTAATCCAGCAAATTCAGGCTCTTTATATGCCCGCATTATAATTTCCGAATTAGGCGTAAACACAGCGTGAAATTTATCCTCATCAAGAAAATCCATAATTCTGTCCGCCGCCTGAGGAATATTTACCATATCAACACGCACTCCCAGTATATTTACCTTATCCATAAGCTTCTCCTTTATTTATCGCTTTCCGATTTTAACATATTCCTTGCTATGAAGCATCGACTTATAAGCAGGTCTTATTATTCTTCCGCAGCCTATAACCTCTTCAAGTCTATGAGCACTCCAGCCTACAATTCTTGAAATCGCAAACAGCGGTGTGTACATTTCAGATGGTATACCCAGCATTTTATATACAAAACCTGAATACATATCCACATTCGCGCACATAACCTTTGAATTATTCTTAACAGACGCAAAAACCTCCGGCGTCAGCCTTTCAATATCGCAATACAGCTTAAATTCCTTCTCAAATTCCGGATTCTTTCTCACAAGCCCATCAGCCTTTTCCTTCAGCAGAATACATCTGGGGTCACTATATGTATAAATCGCATGACCCATACCATATATAAGCCCGCTTTCGTCAAATGCTTCTTTTCTAAGAATTTTAGCAAGATATGCCTTAAGCTCGTCTTCATCCGACCAGTCCTTTACATGACCTTTTATATCCTCAACCATTCCCATCACCTTAGCGTTTGCTCCGCCGTGCTTCGGGCCTTTAAGAGAACCGATTGCCGCAGATATAGCGGAATATGTATCAGTATCAGATGACGATATGACTCTCGTTGTAAACGCCGAGTTATTACCGCCTCCATGCTCCGCGTGTATCATAAGCATCACGTCAAGCATTTCAGCCTCTTCGCGCGTATAATTATTATCAGGACGCAGCATATAAAGCAGATTTTCCGCCGTGGACAAGTCCTGCTGAGGAGTATGAAGATACAGACTGTTTCCGTCATGATAATGATTTTTAGCCTGATAACCATACGCCGCCATCACCGGCAGTCTGGCGATAAGCTCTATAGACTGACGAAGTATATTACCCACGTTAATCTCATCAGGATTAGGGTCATATGAATACGCGGCAAGAACGCTTCTTGCCATTTTGTTCATTATATCCTTGCTCGGCGCTTTTAAAATCATATCCTCCGCAAAACCCTCAGGCAGAGGACGCAAATGTCCCATAAGACGTGAAAAATCAGAAAGCGTTACACTGTCAGGCAAATGTCCAAACAATAGCAAATATGCCACTTCTTCAAAGCCAAATCTCTGCTCCTCCTCACAGTTCCTTACTATATCCGTAATATCATATCCCCTGTATCTCAAATGTCCGTCCATAGGGATTTTTTCGCCGTCGTCTATATAGTATCCCTGAACCGCTCCGACTGACGTCAGCCCTGCCATTACACCGGTTCCGTCATCATTTCTGAGACCTCTTTTTACACGATGCTGCTTAAACAGGTCCTTTGAAAACGGCTGATATACTCCAGCAGCCTCCCGCTGGAATCTTTCCTGCAATTTTTTTCTTCTATCCTCTGTCAACATATATTGTCACTCCCCTTCCGCCCCGTCCTTTACGGAGACTTATTATCAAATCAGGCTAAGCTGCGTATCCTCCTTTTTAAGAATTCCTCCTGCCGCCGGAATATTCTTTGTCCTGTATTTATCTGTATCCTCAAGTCCGCAGGATTCCGCGGGCAGCACCTTTGTCACCACAGCATCCTTCTTCCTAAGAGTCATAGCCTGTACTCCCTGTGTACTCTTGGTTGCCTTCAACGGAATTTTTTCAGTATTAAGACACAAAACCCTATTGTTGTCAGACATGAGTATAACATCTATATCTCTGTCTAACAACCTTATATCACAAACCGGCGATTTATCACTATACGCTCCGATAAGCTTTTTTCTGTTTGTCTTTGTTTCATAATTTTTAAGCGAAACCTTTGCCATTTTACCGTTTTCAAACGTAAACAGCATTTCTCCGCTGTAATCTGTTGTTACTACAGTATACAATATTTTCTCATTTTCTTCAAGTCCAAGTATTCCCGGAAGATATTCGCCCATTGTGCTCACCTTCGCGTCTGCCATATCGTATGTTCTCACCTTATATGCAACACATTTATTAGAAAAGAAAATCATTTCGGATTTATTTGTTGTCTCTATTGTCTGCAGAATCTCGTCATTTTCTTTCAATTTATGCTCTGTTGTGCTTGACCGCAGCGATACGGCGGAAATCTTTTTCAGATAATTTTCACGTGTAAAGAATATAGTCAACGGATAATCATCCACAGCTTCATTCTCTTTATATTCTGTTATTTCTTCATCCGAAATAATTGTTGTTTTTCTGTCACTGCCATATTTTTTCGCAATCTGTTCAAGCTGCTTCGCAATAACATTTTTAATCTCTGTATCATCACTAAGAATTCTGTTCAGCTCTTCAAGCTCTTCCATGAGCTTTTCAATATCCGCAGTTCTGTTAAGGATATATTCCTTATTCAGATTACGAAGCTTTATTTCAGCTATATATTCAGCCTGTATATCATCAATATCAAAGCCGTCCATAAGATTCGGCACAACATCCGTTTCCTTTTCTGTATGGCGAATAATAGATATTGCCTTGTCTATATCTAAAAGTATTTTTTTAAGCCCCGTCAAAAGATGAAGTCTCTCACTCTTTTTATCTATATCATATTTTATGCCGTTTTTGACACACTCCATACGAAAATCTATCCAATTGAGCAAAATATCCTTTACTCCCATTACGATAGGACGGCTTTTTATAAGTACATTAAAATTACAGCTGAAGCTATCCTCAAGCGGAGTCAGCTTATACAGCTTTGACATTAACTGGTCAGGGTCTATACCGCGCTTCAAATCAAGAGCAATCTTGAAACCATTAAGGCCGGTTTCATCTCTCGCGTCTGAAATTTCCTTGAGTTTATTTGCTTTTACAAGCTCCATTATTTTACCTATAATAGCCTCAACTGTAGTTGTATACGGTATTTCAAAAATTTCAATACAGTTATTTGATTTGTCATAGGCATATTTTGCGCGCAGCTTAAAGCTTCCGCGTCCTGTTTCATAAATCCTGCGCATCTCGCTTTCAGAATAAATAATATCCGCACCCATTGAAAAATCCGGAGCTGGAATATATTTCATAATGTCAGCCTTTTCATTCTTCATAACAGCTATCGCGGCCTTACACACCTCACGAAGATTAAACGAGCAGATATTACTTGCCATACCCACAGCTATGCCCTGATTAGGATTTACCAGAATATTAGGAAACGCAACCGGAAGCAATACCGGTTCTTTCATTTCACCGTCATAGCTGTCAATAAAATCAACGGTATTTTTATTAATATCACCAAAAAGCTCCTGACATATAGGTTCCAGACGCACCTCTGTATATCTCGCCGCAGCATATGCCATATCTCTTGAGTACTGCTTGCCAAAATTACCCTTTGACTCTACAAGCGGATGCAAAAGAGCCTCATGACCTCTTGTCAGACGCACCATTGTTTCATAAATAGCGCTGTCACCATGAGGATTAAGCTTCATTGTCTGTCCTACTACGTTTGCAGACTTTGTCAGCTTTCCGCCTAAAAGTCCCATTTTATACATAGTATACAAAAGCTTTCTATGCGCGGGCTTCAGACCGTCAATCTCCGGAATGGCTCTTGATACTATGACACTCATAGCATAGGGCATAAAATTCTTTTCAATTGTTTCGGTAATTGGCTCCTCAGCTATAGGAGCCTCAATTATTGGTTCTTCTATAGTTTTTTTCTTCCTTGCCATTAATTAAATTCCTTTCAAGCAAAACTTTATGCTTACTTCACAACTATCATTAGAATAAGTACCTATCCCCATTTACTGTATTGACTTAATGATTTACGATATATCAAGCATTTCCATATATTCAGCACCGTTATCAGCTATATATTCCTTTCTGTCGGTAATATTGTCACCAAGCAGAACATCAAACATTCTTGCAGTGCGCTCCGCATTTTCAGGAGTTACACGTATAAGCCGTCTAGTGGCTGGATGCATTGTGGTAAGACTCATCATTTCCGGCTGATTTTCGCCCAGCCCCTTTGAACGCTTTATATCTATAGCATCCTTTTCTTTTGTTAGTCCCTCCTCCTGCAATTTCGCGAGAATTTCCTCCTTCTCGCTGTCCGTATACGCAAAAAAAGTTTCATCCTTACGCTTAGTCTTTGTAATCACTATCTCATAAAGCGGCGATTCGGCAATATATACCTTGCCCTTTTCAATAAGTGTCGGCATAAGCCTGTAAATCATTGTGAGCAGCATTGTTCTTATATGAAAGCCGTCAACGTCCGCATCAGTACATATAATCACCTTATCCCACCTTAGATTATCCATGCTGAAGCTGTCTATTCCCTTATTATGCTTTGAATTAATTTCAACGCCGCAGCCAAGCACCTTTACAAGGTCTGTTATAATATCGCTTTTAAAAATCCTCGGATAGTCCGCTTTCAGACAGTTTAAGATTTTACCTCTTATAGGCATAATTGCCTGAAAAAGCGGGTCGCGCGCCAGCTTACATGAGCCAAGCGCAGAATCACCCTCAACTATATATACCTCGCGAATTCCGACATCCTTGCTTCGGCAGTCAACAAATTTCTCCACTCTATTGGTAATATCCATGGTGCCGGTAAGCTTTTTCTTTATATCAATTCTTGCTTTTTCAGCATTTTCACGGCTCTTTTTATTTACAAGCACCTGATTGGCAATTTTTTCAGCGTCTGTCTTGTTTTCTATAAAATATACCTCAAGCTGCTGACGCAAAAATTCTGTCATTGCCTCCTGTATAAACTTATTGTTAATCGCTTTTTTCGTCTGATTCTCATAGCTTGTCTGAGTCGAAAACGAGTTTATAACAAGCGCAAGACAATCCGCCACATCATTAAACGTAATTTTTGTGTCATTCTTGTTATACTTGTCATTTTGCTTCAGGTATCTGTCAATCGCATACACAAAAGCATTTCTTACAGCCTTATCCGGTGAGCCTCCATGCTCAAGAAAGCTTGAATTATGATAGTATTCAAGCATATTTACCTTATTTGAAAAGCAGAAAGCCACCTGCATTTTCATACGGTAATCTTCTTTATCATCTCTGTCACGGCCCTCACGCTCGGTTTCCCATGTTTCCACCGTCGTGAATCCTTCCTCTCCAACAGTCTCCTTTACATAATCAACAATACCGTTCTCATAATAATACTCAAACATTTCCATGCCTGTTTCAGTTTCGTTGTAAAGAACAAATTTCAATCCCGCATTGACCATTGCCTGTTTATTTAACACATCCTGAAAAAATTCAAGCGGAATATTTATATCTGTAAACACCTCTGTATCAGGGCGCCACTTCTGGACGGTTCCTGTCTGAACGCTTCTCGTTTCCGTCTTTTCAAGACCGCCTATATTTTCACCCTTTTCAAAATGCAGCGTATACATTGTCTTGTCACGAACAACTGTAACATCCATATACTCACTGCTATATTGAGTCGCACACGCGCCCAGTCCATTCAGTCCCAGACTATATTCATACATGCCGCCCTTATTATTGTCATATTTACCACCTGCGTACAGCTCACAATACACAAGCTCCCAGTTATAACGTTCCTCTGCCTCGTTGTAATCCAGCGGCACTCCGCGTCCATGGTCCTTTACTTCAATAGAACCATCCGCAAAGCGTGTAACCTCAATAAGCTTTCCATAGCCTTCACGCGCTTCATCTATTGAATTGGACAATATCTCAAAGAAAGAATGCTCACACCCTTCAAGACCGTCACTGCCAAATATAACAGCCGGACGTTTTCTTACTCTATCCGCGCCTTTAAGGCTTGTTATACTGTCATTTCCGTACTCCTGTTTCTTTTTCGGCATAAATTGTAACCTTACCTTTCCTTATTTCAAGATATAGAAGTTCTATCTTATATTTTATTAATTATACTACTATATCTGTGCTTTTGTCAAATCAATAACCGTCTTTTTAGATTAAATGATTGTTACATTTCTGTTATTTTTAATCATATTTTATGCAAAATAAATAAAAGCAGTCATTTACTCAAAAAAAAATCATTAATTGCGTAAAAAAATTATTTTACTATTGTTTTGACATTTTTTTTGTGATAGAATTATAATATATGTAATGAATTAATAGATTTGAGGTTATTTAAATATGAACTCCGCATATGTTTATCTGCAATTATACAGACTTTTTGATAATGTAACACCGGTTCCCGTTGACTGCGGCCAGCTTTGCTCTAAAGCATGCTGCAAAGGAGATGACAGCGGAATGTTTCTTTTTCCCGGTGAACAGAAGGTTTTCTCTCTTCTAAGTCCAGACTGGATACGAATTGAAAATACTGATTTCAAATATACCTATAACGGAAAAAACTATAATACTCCAATCGCCCTGTGCAGCGGTTCCTGTGACAGATATCAGCGCCCTCTTGCATGCAGGATATTTCCTCTTACTCCTTATATAAACAAGGACGGTGTCTTAGAAATCATAACCGACCCCAGAGGCAAGGGCATTTGCCCTATGGCAAAAGCTTTTTACATTGCAGATTTTAATCCCGCTTTTGTGCGGAATGTAAAAAAAGCTTTTACCCTTTTAGCAAAAAACAAACAGTTTTATGCTTTTTTACAGGAGTTCTCTCGATACCTTGATGAATTTGAACGATTTTATATTTAATACCTGAAAGGATAACAGCTATGACCGATAATAATATCCCTCAAAATGACGACAGCAATGAAGAAGACTTTAGATTTGACAGTGAAGAAAGTGATTTCAATGACAATATAGAAAACGAAAACAACACTGAAAATACAAATGCTAACAGCACAGATACCGATTTTGAAAGTATCGCCGAAGAAACCGCAAATACTGAACGCAAATTTGAAGGAGTTTTTGATGATTTTACGCCAATAAATGAAAACACAGCAGAAAAGCAGTCTGAAATAAAAAAACAGCCGCGCCAAAAAAAAATTATCGGCTTCTTAAAAAAAATACAAAAACCTATTATCATTGCCTGCGCTATTCTTCTGCCATCAGTGATTTTTGTATTTTCCTACGCGTATTTCAGCATAACTCCCGACAGAATTATGAATAATATGTTCATTGAAGACCTTAATGTCAGCGGATTTACATATCAGGAAGCTGTAGACGCTATAAATTCAGCCTGTCTTTTTGAAAATACCGACATAACACTGATAAACGGAGACAATTCATATATTATACACGGCAACGATATAGGACTTACTCCTATTCCGGAAGAAACTGCTCAAAAAGCGATAGATTACTGCGCAACCGATAATTTCTTTATTAATGGTATACGCGCCGCCTCACTTCTATTTAAAAAACATACTATCATCCCGGCTCCGCAGTTAAATACCGAAAAGCTGGATGAAAAAATCAGCGAATTCGGAAATACCATACTCGGAGAGAGAAAACAGCATTACATTGAATTCGGCGATGACGGATTTGTAACTGTTTATTCTGGTCAGACCGGATATAACGGCGACCCGTCAGGCACACGCGAAGAAATCCTGAACGCTCTTAAAAACGAGCATTTTAACAGAATACCTGTAAACTATACGTCAGCTCCGCCTGACGAAATGACTCTTGCCGCTTTCGACGCGCTTGTATACAAAGACCCTACAGACGCAAAATATGAAGTAAATAGTAATGAGGTAAGTATAGTTCCAAGCGAATCAGGACGATATATAAACAAAGAAGAATCAGCGCCTTTTTTGCTTAATGTATATGAGGGATGTGAGCCCGTAAAAATCCCCTACTATATTTCCGAACCGGAAATCACGGCAGATGCACTGAATGACAAGCTATTTAACGCTACGCTGTCTACATATTCCACCTCATATGCCGGCTCCCCATCCAACAGATGCGCAAATGTCGCCAGAGCCGCCAGTCTCATAGACGGAACTGTTATAGCTCCCGGAGACACATTTTCATTTAATGATACCGTTGGGCACAGAACCACAGAAAACGGATTTCTTACAGCCAAAGAATACATAGCCGGAAAAAGTGTTGACGGTATCGGCGGCGGCACATGTCAGGTAAGCAGCACTTTATATTCAGCAGTACTATACGCAGATATGAAAATTGTTGAGCGGCTTAATCACATGATGACTGTAGGATATATTCCTCTCGGTCAAGATGCTACTGTTTCTGACGGTGGTGTTGATTTCAAATTTTCCAACAACAGCAATCATCCTGTTAAAATTTCCGCTAAAACAGGCGGAGCGTCCATAACAATAAGTATTATAGGCACTGCTTGGGAACCGCCGCGCGAGGTAAAAATTACAAATTCCACATCAAAATCCGGAGCGAATACTGTGGTACGCTCCACACGATATGTATACTCAAACGGCGAACTAATTTCAACAGACACTCTGAATTCAAGCACATATATGCCTCATTCCACAGACGCGCCTTCAAATAATTAATCAGAATAATTTTGCAGTTTGCATAAACAGATTTATAATAAATTTTTATATTTTATCAAATTACCTATTGCAAACATTTTCAAAATATGATATATTATACTAAACTATACGGCAAGGACGTTGTATGGCAGCATTACATTATTGTAATTCCGCTATGCACGTCCTTTTTTATACGAACCAGAAAATTTTATTCAGACAGGAGTATATATTATGTTTAATTCAGATTTAACAAAACACCTTGCAGAGCTTTCAAAAATCAGTTTCACTGACAATGAGCTGGAAATAATGACATCAGATATGAAAAATATTATCGAAATCATGGACAAGGTACAAGAATTTGACGCTTCAGATAAGGTCTTTACCCTTGAAGCCTCTGACTATAATAATTTACGCGACGATAAGTGCGCAGACTCGTTCCCCACTGATAAAATTATCGCTAACGCAAAGAGCATCAAAAACAACAGCTTTGTTGTTCCAAAGGTAGTTTAGACACGGAAAGGGTGATTATAATGACTTTAAAACAGCTGAGAAAAATGCTTGATAAAAAAGAAATCAGCGCGGTTGAACTTACAAAACAGTATCTCACTAAAATTAACAAAACAAACAACAAGCTAAACTGTTATATTACAATCTGCACAGACAGCGCTGTTAATGAAGCAAAAAAAGCGCAGTCTGCCATAGACCGAGGCAAAGCTGACGCTTTCACAGGACTTCCCGTTTCCGTAAAGGATAATATCTGTACAGAGGGTATAAAAACCACCTGCGCGTCCCGTATGCTTGAGAATTTCGTTCCGCCGTATGATGCAACCGTAATTGAAAAACTAAAAAAAAGTAACGCTGTTATTCTAGGAAAAACAAATATGGATGAATTTGCAATGGGAGGCTCCTCCCAGACTTCGTATTTTGGAGGTGTTAAAAATCCATATGACATAAGCCATGTAGCGGGCGGTTCGTCCGGCGGAGCAGCGGCAAGTGTCGCGGCCGGTCTTTGCGCGGCTGCTTTAGGTTCAGACACAGGAGGAAGCATACGACAGCCCGCATCATTTTGCGGTGTAACAGGACTCAAGCCTACTTATGGAGCTGTTTCTCGCTGGGGTCTTATTGCTTTCGCCTCATCACTTGACCAAATCGGAATTATCGCTAAATCAGCAGAAGACACAGGATACATGCTTAATGGTATTTACGGCTTTGATGAAAATGACGCGACCTCCAGCAAAAACGCCAAGGGTAATTACATGAAGCTCGTCGGAACCAATATAAATAACCTAACAATTGGAATTCCCAAGGAATTCTTCGGCGATGGACTAAATAATGAAGTAAAAACGGCCGTAATGACGGCTATTGAATACTACAAAACACTCGGATGTAAAATAATCAATGTTTCTCTTCCAAGTCTTGAATATGCTGTCTCAGCCTATTATCTTATATCTTCTGCCGAGGCGGCAAGCAATCTGTCACGTTTTGACGGCATTAAATACGGTTTCAGAAACGGATTAGGAGAAGATTATAACGAGCTTATAAAGCTCTCACGAAGCGAAGGCTTCGGCAATGAGGTTAAACGCAGAATTCTGCTCGGCAATTACGCTCTTTGCTCCGGATACTATGACGCGTATTATAAAAATGCTACACGTATCAGAGCCAAGCTAAAAAATGAATATACAAAAATATTTGAACAATGCGACGTTATACTTACTCCGACAGCTCCCGCAGCAGCATATAAAATCGGTGAGCAGGAAAATGACCCTGTAAAAATGTATCTTGCCGACATTTATACTGTTACCGCAAACATAGCCGGTCTTCCGGCCATATCCACCACCTGCGGATATAATTCACACGGCTTGCCTGTCGGTATGAGTCTTACCGGCAGAGCCTTTGATGAAGAAACTATTATTGCTGTATGCGACAGATTTGAACGTGATTTTGTAAGAAAGGAGGCGGTAATATGAGGTATCAGCCTGTAATAGGTCTTGAAATTCACTGTGAACTGCTAACGGAATCAAAAGTTTTCTGCGCATGCAAGAATGAATTCGGAGGCAGTGAAAATACCAGAGTATGCCCGCGCTGCTTAGGCCTGCCCGGCACGCTTCCGTTGATTAATAAAGGTGCTGTAATGCTTGCCGCAAAGGCCGGATTCGCAACAGACTGCATCGTTCACAACTACAGTGCCTTTGATAGAAAAAACTATTTTTATCCTGACCTCCCCAAGGCATATCAGATTACACAGTTTGAATCACCCATATGCACAGACGGCCATATCACCGTACACGGAAGCAAAAACATACGAATTAACAGAATTCATATTGAAGAAGATGCGGGAAAGCTCATACATGATGATTATGAAGGAGTATCTATGGCAGACTACAACCGCTGCGGTGTTCCTCTCATAGAGATTGTAACGGAACCGGATTTTCGCACAATTGAAGAGGTTCAGGAGTTTGTAGAGCAAATCGCGCTGCGTTTAAAATATGCCGACGTATGCGACGCGCGTATGGAACAAGGGTCAATGCGTGTTGATGTAAATATTTCTATTATGCCTGAAGGTTCATCTGATTTCGGTACAAGAGCGGAAATTAAAAACCTTAACTCTCTGAAAGCCATTGGCCGTGCGATAAAATATGAAATTAACCGTCAGGCTGAAATCCTTGATAACGGCGGAACAGTTATTCAGGAAACGCGACGTTACAACGATAATCACGGAGATACAAAAGCACTGCGGAGCAAAGAAGAAGCACATGATTACCGTTACTTCCCTGAACCCGATATTCCGCCTGTTTTACTGTCAGACGAGGATATATCAGCAATCCGTTCTTCAATGCCGGAAATGCCCCAACAACGCTTTATCCGATATACGCAAGATTATGGCCTGCCAAACGAAGATGCGGGACTCATTGTTTCCAACAGGGAATTTTCAAACTTTTATGATAAAGCTGTGAAAATAAATCCAGACTATAAACAGGTTTCAAACCTTATGCTTGTCGAACTGAACAGAAATCTCAACGAATCAGAAAAATCAATAAGCGATATCTCTTTCACTCCCGCTGACCTTGCAGAGCTAGTTAAAATGTCCTCAGACGGCATTGTTTCAAAAAACGCGGCCAAGGATATTTTAAAAATCATGTTTGATAACGGCGGTAAGCCCATGTCTATTGCAAAAAACAACGGTTTTATTATGAATAATGATATATCAGGACTTGAAGCCATTATCAGTCAGGTAATCAGTGAAAATTCAGACAGTGTTGCAAGCTATAAAAATGGCAATCAAAAAATATTCGGATTTCTTATGGGACAAGTGATTCGTCTTGCCGGTAACAGCGCTAATCCTAAAATGGCACGAGAACTGCTGACCGAAAAATTAAAATAATCATTGGAGGAATTTATTATGCAAACTATAGACGGTTCAAAGCTTATACAGGAGGTCACTCTTAATGACCTGAAAAATTCTGTAAATAATTCAATAACCTTCAGCGCATGCGTCCATAAGCTAAGAAACATGAGCGGATTTTCATTTGTGATTCTACGCACAGGACGCTATCTTCTCCAATCTGTCTATAAAGCCTCTGAATGCGCTGGAGAGTTTACAGCCTTGTGCGAGGGCGCTTACGTGGAAATTACCGGTATAGTAAAGGAAGAAGTACGCGCAAATTATGGCTATGAAATTACACTTTCCTCTTTTACTGTACTTTCAGCTCCAGAAGCGGAGTACCCACTGCATGTTTCCAGCAAAAAACTCGGCTGTTCCATTGAAACGTCTATGGAACACAGAAGTATAGCTCTTCGTCATCCGGAACAAAAAGCTGTATTTAAAATTTCTGAAGGTGTCGTATCCGCTTTCAGAAAATTCATGCTTGAGCAAAATTTCACAGAAATCCATACTCCTAAAATAGTGTCAGCCGGAGCTGAAGGCGGAGCTAATATTTTTAAATTGAAATATTTTGACAAAGACGCATATCTTGCTCAAAGTCCGCAGTTTTACAAACAGACTTGTGTTGCGTTCTTTGACAGGGTTTTTGAAATAGCTCCTGTCTACAGGGCAGAAAAACATAATTCTACACGTCATTTGAATGAGTATATCGGTCTTGACTTTGAAATGGCTTTTATAAATGATATGCATGATATTATGGCAATGGAGACAGCAATGCTGAAATACATGATTAATTATCTTGAAGAAAACTACGGTCATGAGCTGCATATGCTTAACGCAAAGCTGCCCATTATTAAATCAATTCCGTCAGTGACCTTCTTTGAAGCCCTTGACCTTCTAGGCAAGTCTCACAATCAGTTTGACCTTGACCCTACTGATGAAATTAAGCTGTGTGCATACGCGGCCGAACATTTTGACAGTGAGTTTATATTCGTGGAAAAATTCCCTGGGCTAAAACGTCCTTTTTATGCTATGGATTCAAAGGATGACCCCAAACTCGCTGAGAGCTTTGACCTACTTTTCCGTGGTCTTGAAATTACTACCGGCGGTCAAAGAATACATGATTATAATGAGCAGATAGCCAAATTAAAAAAATATAATATCGAACCAGATGAGCTTGGCGCTTATATTGATATTCATAGGTACGGTATGCCTCCACACGGAGGTCTGGGAATTGGTCTGGAACGTGTTGTCATGAAGCTATTAGGACTTAGCAATATACGTGAAGCCAGCCTGTTCCCGCGTGATATTCACCACCTTGACCCATAATGTGGCATATTCTGCTGACATTTTGCATAATTTAACAATATGAATTTTATCTTAAATTTTACAACTTGTATATTGACAAAATTATAATTAGTGATATAATTAATGTGTAATTTGAAATAAACAACTCAATAGCTGATTTTGATAAGACAAAGGTGTTTTATATTTGAAGAGATATAATTCACCTTTTTTTCATAAATGTTAAAAAATTAGCTCAAACTAACAAATTTAGGAGGTATTTCACAATGAGCAATGTTACGGAAATCTTTGGCAGTAAGGTATTTAATCTGCCAACAATGAAGGAACGTCTTCCAAAGGAAATATATAAATCCCTTGTCAAGACAATTAACGAAGGTACAAAACTTGATATTAACGTAGCAAACGCTGTTGCCCATGCTATGAAAGAATGGGCGCTTGAAAACGGCTGCACACACTATACACACTGGTTTCAGCCTATGACAGGTCTTACGGCCGAAAAGCATGACTCATTTATTCAGCCTACTGACGACAGAACGGTTATTATGGAATTCTCAGGCAAGGAGCTTGTAATGGGCGAACCTGACGCTTCCTCTTTCCCGTCAGGCGGTCTAAGAGCGACCTTTGAAGCGAGAGGATACACCGCGTGGGACCCATCCTCCTTTGCTTTTATTAAAGACCATTCCCTATACATACCAACTTCATTTGTTTCATATACAGGCGAGGTTCTTGACAAAAAAACACCTCTTCTCAGAAGCGAATCCGCAATAGACAAGGCGGCTAAGCGAGTTCTGGCATTGTTCGGTAAATATCCCAGGAGAGTCGTCGCATATGTCGGACCTGAACAGGAATATTTTCTGGTAGATAAAAATTTAAGAAACAAGCGTAAAGACCTGCTTCTGACGGGCCGAACACTGTTTGGCGCAAAGCCGGCAAAAGGTCAGGAAATGGATGACCATTATTTCGGACAGATTAAAGAGCGTGTGGCCTCTTTCATGAAAGAGGTTGATGAAGAGCTATGGAAGCTTGGCGTTCTTGCGAAAACAAAACATAATGAGGTTGCTCCCGCTCAGCATGAAATTGCGCCTATTTTTTCTACAACCAATATTTCAAACGACCATAATCAACTTACAATGGAGGTTTTAAAAACAGTTGCAGACCATCATGGCCTGTATTGTCTGCTTCACGAAAAGCCATATGATGGAATAAACGGCAGCGGCAAGCATAATAACTGGTCCATTGGCACATCTGACGGTGAGCTTCTTTTAAAGCCAGGCAAAAAGCCTGAAGAAAATGTTCAGTTTTTACTGTTTCTTGCCGCGGTTATTAAAGCTGTTGATGATTATTCAGATATATTAAGAGCGTCTGTCGCTACAGCAGGCAATGACCACCGTCTGGGAGCGAATGAAGCACCTCCAGCTATTATTTCCATGTATCTTGGCGACCAACTGGCCGCTATCGTGGAACAGCTTAAAAATGGTAAAGGTGTTAAACATGAAGAGGGTGAAATAATAGAAACAGGCGTTGAACTATTACCTGACCTTGAAAAAGACACAACTGACAGAAACAGAACATCGCCGTTTGCGTTTACAGGAAATCGTTTTGAATTCCGCGCGCCGGGTTCACGCCAGTCAATTGCTGGTATTAATATCGTGCTTAATACCATAGTCGCCGAAACATTAACGGAATTTGCAGACAAGCTTGAAGGCTGCAGTAATACGCATAAAGCAGCGCTTGACCTTGCGATTCAAACCTTCAGAGACCATGAAAGAATTATATTTAATGGTAACGGCTATAGCGATGAATGGGTGCTTGAGGCAGAAAAACGCGGTTTACCAAATCTGAAAACCACCCCCGATGCTCTTCCCTACTTTGTTACGCAAAAGTCTATTGATTTATTTACAAAACAGGAAGTATTTACGGAATTAGAAGTAAAAACACGCGGTGAAATCATGATGGATGATTACAATAACACGGTTCATTTTGAAATGCTTGCAATGCTTGAAATGGCTAAACAGGAAATTCTTCCGGCATGTCTGAAATATACAAAATTTGTTACTGATGACCTTGCCTCAAAGAAAAAAGTCTTGGAAATTGACGCTCCTAAAGAGCTTGAAAAAGCGCAAAAACTAACATCGCTTACAGAAGACCTCATGACAAAAATTGACGTTCTTGACAATGCTACAGCTATACCTGCGATTGACCCTTATGCAGTAGGTATGTACTACAAAAACACTGTAATCCCTGCTATGAACTCACTTCGCCAAACAGCAGATATGCTTGAAACTATTGTCGCTAAAGAATACTGGCCATTCCCTACATATACCGATTTACTTTATCTCGTATAAAATCGTGTCATAAAACACCTTC
Source organism: uncultured Clostridia bacterium (assembly GCA_910585795.1). GTDB lineage: Bacteria > Bacillota > Clostridia > UBA1381 > UBA1381 > Hominilimicola. The sequence continues at coordinate 25,568 of CAJUFV010000287.1, forward strand.
TAAGTACACTCTAAATAAGACAGTAATATTTGTTTTACGTAATGGAATAGCGTTTATGCTATTCCATTACGTTTTTCATTTTCAAATAAAGTTAATTGCAGATAAACTTCCAAATCATAATACCTATCAATTTCTTATGTCTGCTTACCTCCTATTTTCTGCGATGCGCGAACTTAAGCTCTTTTTACCATATTTTAGTTAATTCTTGTAAATCAAAAGATTTATGTACCTTATCAATAAAACGATTGATACTATCGACTTGTTGCTTCTGCTTCTCACTTTCAGCAGTTAAAGAGATAATACGCTCATTCAATTAATTTTGTGCCTGCTCATAATCATCCGCAGAGATTTTCAAACGCTTATCAGAAAGATTACCCTTCGCCTTATCCTCATAAATCAGCTTAAACAGCTTGTACAATTCATTGATACTTTTGAAAGCTCCTTTTTAGCTTCGGATTTTCACATCTCTCACATAATCTTACGGAATTTATCCTTATACTGTTATATACGCTGTCACGCCTTGTTAACATATTTTTTCAGCTTTAAAACTGTATTAAACGGTATTTTTAACCTCTAAATGTTCCAAATATAAATGCCTCTTTATAAAAAATAGTGCGGCAATTAAATTTGCCGCACTATTTTTGTCCCGCTTGACAGCCTGCTTGAACTTTACTGTTACACAAGGCGACCATTAGCGGTCCTTTTATTCTAATTAAAATAAAATAAATCCTCAAATTTCTTATCCAATGCAATACACAATATTAAAGCTAATTTTGCCGTAGGATTAAACTGACCAGTCTCAATTGAGCTTATGGTATTCCTTGAAACACCAACCAACTCAGCTAAGTGACCTTGGGACATCCTCTTTTCCTTTCTTGCATCTTTTAGACGATTTTTTAATACAAGCTCTTTATCCATAATTACCTCACAGCTATCATTACATGACTTATAAGAAATCCAACTGCCATTAGGCTTGATACCAGTCCTACCGCTAGCACACCTTTATTTTGTTTATATATACAGTTAAAAATAAGTAATGCAAAATATAGCAGCGTCATACCAGTAACGCCATACAAGCGACCTTTTTCCAGCGCAAATTCCACACCTTCGTCTTTCTTTTCCGCTCTGCTTTTTTCAAGAATCTCTTCTTTCTTCATAATAATCCTCCATTCTATGACCAGTTTTCTTGTTATATTTATTATAGCACTGACAAGTATACTTGTTAATAGTTTTTTGCAAAGTTTTCTTTGCAAAAATATATACTATACTTTACATAACAAATCCAAATGGAAAAATTATTATAAACACAAACGCAAACACAAACGACATTCCCAACATTATCGCCAGTTGTTTAGGTGACTTATACAGCACAGCAATTCCCGCCAACCATACAATAATCTCAAGTCCCTGATATAATACATTACAATATGTAAAACCAAAGGAAAATGCTTGTAAAAACAATACGGCAATTATTATCGAGGAAATAACTGCCGCTATTTTACCCCTGCCCTTTGCATACCAGCATATAAACGCTAGCACAGGTGATATAATCGTCAAGCAAATCCATATCATAAGATATGACGTATCAGGATAAAATCCAGCAAATATCCTTGTATATGTATAATATCCCGCCAGCATTCCTGAAAAAAACAAAAATACATTCAACGCCGCTCTTAACGGTGTTTTACTGTATATTGATAAAATGACAGCTATAAGATACCATACAGCCATTCTTCCAAAAAAATTGCTGATATCAAGCATTTCAAGAAGATACGGCAAATAATTTGACGGTATACAATCCAACCATTTTGAAAATATCCCCATAAACACACCGAACACAAAAACAAGCAGTGTATTTACCGCCTTTCTGGTACAGGAAATATCATATAATGGCTGTCTTATATTATTTAATTTTTCTGTCACTTACTACACCTCTCTATATTGTGCCTGCCCCGTTTCATAAAGGTCATTCCCTTCACAATCAATAAGCACCACAGCAGGAAAATCCTCCACCTCCAGACGTCTAATTGCCTCTGTTCCAAGGTCATCATACGCGATAATTTCCGCTTTTTTTATCGACTCCGCAATAAGCGCACCGGCACCTCCTATAGCTCCAAGATACACAGCCGTATTCTGCTTCATAGCTTCTACAACTGCTTTATTACGCGCCCCTTTTCCTATCATACACCCCAATCCGTTATCAAGCAGCATCGGAGTATACGCATCCATTCTGCCGGCTGTAGTGGGTCCGCATGAGCCTATCACTTCTCCCGGCTTTGCCGGACATGGTCCGGCATAATAAATTACATTATCCTTTAAATCAATAGGAAAAGGTTCTCCGTTTTCAAAATTCCTTGTCATACGCTCATGAGCGGCATCACGCGCTGTATATATAACACCTGTTATGAGCACACTATCACCCGCTTTTAATGCTTTTATCTTATCCTTCGAAAAAGGTGTTGTTATCTTTTTTTCCATTTAATCTTCCTCCAGAAAATCAGCCAGACTTTTTAAAATATATTCAGCATTTAACTTTTCAAAGTAATTCCTTGCGTTTTCACCTTGTATCCCTGTCAGTACAGCGCAAAAATCCGCCCCCATAGCCTGAGCGGCTAAAATATCTGCTCCAGCATCACCTACAACAAGAGTTTTCTTAATTCTGCTTTTATCATAATCTTCGTTTATAAGCCGCGCATTATCATAATCTGTACCATACAGTGCCTTCAGAAACATATATGGATGCGGTTTTGTAAGCGCATTATTTCCCATTTCCTTCTCCGCTTCCACTACATGGTCATAATTACACAATCCATCTGAAGCAAAATAATCTTTTATTCCCCAGTCGGTAATGGGCTGTATCATCTCTATATACGGGCGTCCCGTGCCTGTGCATACCCGCTTGCTTTTACTTAACAAATGAAGAATTTCTATTAAAACATTTTTATTAATTATAGGCTCTTCACGATAAAGAAGTCCGCTCTTTCCTGTATTCATCGGCATATAACCGAACCTTTCCTTGAACAGCTCATCACCAAGAAACCACTGCTGAAAAATATCACGCATTGTCTTCCACATCAGTTCATTACGCTTTAACCACCCATAATCAAATCCTGTACTTTCAGAGCATGTCAAAGCAAGCTTATCATATTCATCTATAATATTATCGGACAGTCCTTTCGCGTAATCAAGAACAGTCTGAAAATTATTCCAATCATTCGGTCCATTGCATATCCATGCCATCAGTACAGTCACATAACCTAAATCCCAGTTGGAATTGACACCCTTACTCTTTAAAATACTTATAAGCTCATTTCCGCAAAATACCCTTTCACGTATTCGAGAAATACTGTGCATACATTCAACAGCATTAATTTTTTCATCACTGTTCCATGAAAGGTACTCCCAAACAGTAAGAGCCGCGCAATTCCAGTAATTATCTTCACTTGTGATAACTCCGTCCATATCAAAAATAACGGTGTCATATTTATTCAAAAATTTTGCCAGACTCATTTTAACTCCTGTATCCGCAAATAGGGACACTAAAAATAGCGTCCCTATTTGCGTTTTTTATTACTCTATTCTCCATTCAATCTTACCTGCCACACCTGATGTCTTTCCTTTGCGCCCTTCGGATACAGCAAACGCACGATTCAAAGCTGTTCCCATGCTGCGGAAAACAGCTTCCCATATATGATGTCCATTGTGACCTTTTAAAAGGTCTACATGCAGTGTGCACATTGCTCCCTGCGCAAAACCTTCAAGAAATGTTTCCAAATCCTCAGTATCTATTCCTTCAACCCGTTCGCCAAGTTCAATATCATTATAGTTAATATCACAATACGCTCTCGATTCAAAGCTAATACAGGATTGCGCTTTTGCTTCATCAATTATACCTATAGCATCACCAAAGCCTGCCGCTCCATCTGTGCGGTCAATATATTCTTTGGTCGCCTTACCCAGAGCAATACCTAAATCCTCACATATAACATGAGTAAGCATAAATTCATCCAGTTTAATATCAATGTCTATATTAACCTCACCTCTCCACGCAATATGCTCAATCATATGATTAAGAAATGCAATAGGAGTTTTTATATAAGCTCGGTAATCTTTTTTTAACGGCGAAAAATCAAGCGTTACATTTATTTCTGATTCAGTTGTTTTTCTGGTAACCTTTATATTCTCCATTATTTTCTCTCTTTCACCGCAAGTCCATGTGTGTCAAAGCCTTCAACGGACGCAAATTTATACGCATAGTCTCTTACTTTTTCAAAGCCGTCCTTTGAAGCATAGCCTACAGACGAACGCTTTAAGAAATCCTGTACAGATACCGATGAATACGTCTTCGCAAATCCTCCAGTAGGAAGAATAGCGTTTGGTCCAAGTACAAAATTGCAAAGCGTTACAGGCGTGTAGTCACCAAGAAGAATCTCGCCCGCGTTTTTTATTTTAGGAAGTACATCAAAAGGCTTCTCAGTCATAACCTCCATATGTTCAGGCGCGTAATCATTTACAAAATTGATGGATTCCTCCAGAGAGTCAGTTAAAATTACTCCGCCGTATGTAGTAAGGTTTATTTCAATCCATTCTTTTCTTTTACGTGAAATTTTTTCAAGCTGACGGTTTACGATAGGAATAACCTTGTCTACAAGCTCTTTTGAATGTGTAACAAGAAGCGCGGCGCTGTCCGGGCCGTGTTCAGCTTCAATCATCCAATCAAGCGCCACTTTTTCAGGGTCAGCATTTTCATCCGCAAGCACAATTATTTCAGAAGGCCCAGCAGGCAGTCCCGCGTCAATATGATTTGCAAGCACTCTCTTTGCCGCTGTAGCATAGCTGTTTCCCGGTCCTATAATCTTATGGCATTTAGGTATTGTCTCTGTTCCATAGGCAACCGCCGCTACAGCCTGAATACCGCCCACCTTATAAATCTCGGTAATTCCGATTATTTTAGCCGCGGCTAAAATAGCATCGTCCACCTCGCCCTTTTCATTCGGAGGCGTAACAACAACAATTTTAGGCACCTTAGCCACAACTGCTGGAATACCAAGCATACAGAGCACGGACGGAAATGAACCCTTACCGTGCGGAACATACAAGCACACATCAACTATAGGAGTAGTTTTTTCTCCCACCATAAGGCCATCGTCCACCATAGTAAACCACATTTCCTCTGGAAGCTGTTTTTCATGGAAATCATATATATTTTTGTAAGCGTACTCAATCGCTTCCCTCGTCTCCCTATCAAGACGGTTATATCCTATCTCTATTTCTTCAGGAGTCACCCTCATTTGATTAGCTGTAAGCTGTACGCGGTCAAATTTAGCCGTATATTCCAGTACCGCCTCGTCACCGCGGTCACGCACATCATCCGAGACCTCTCTGGCCACCTGCATCTGTTCTGTAATATCCAGCTCAGCACGCTTCATTATAAAATCATACTGTTCCCTTGTCATTCTTGACAATTCATAAATACTCGGTTGCATTATTATCCTCCTGTAAAATCCTTTACTTCAAAAAATTCTTCATTTTTTCATAAAAGCTTTTTTTCTGCTTATAATTCTTTTCCTCATCAAAATCCCGTAAAAGCTCCTTTTGTTTTGAACTGAGATTTCTAGGCACCTCTACTGAAACCGTTACATACTGGTCACCGCGCGACTTGCTTCTGAGAAATGGTATTCCTTTTCCTTTCATACGAAAGCGTGTTCCCATCTGTGTTCCTTCAGGAATATTAAGCTCGACATATTTCCCGTCTATTGTAGGAACCTTTACTGTCGCGCCCAGCGCAGCCTCCACAAAGCTCACAGGCATATCAATGTAAACATCATTACCCTGTCTTTTAAAAATATCATGTGGCCGAACTCTCACTGTAAGCAGTAAATCGCCGTTTGGACCTCCCTTGAGTCCCGCCTCACCTTTTCCAGAAAGCTGTATTGTCTGGCTATTATCTATACCAGCCGGAATTTGTACCTCAACAGTCTTATTCTTCCTTACCATACCTGTTCCGCGACAGTCATTGCATGGTTCTTTAATAATCTTACCCTCACCGTGGCAATGCGGACACGTAGTTTCCGTTGTCATATAACCGAGAATAGTTCTCTGCTGTGTCTGAACGCGTCCTGTTCCATGACAATTTGAACATGTAGTTACCGTTGTACCTTTTTTTGCTCCAGTTCCACCGCAGCTTTCACACTTTTCCTGTGTCTGTATATTAAGTTTTCGGGTACATCCGAACGCGGCTTCCTCAAAGGTAATATCTATAACCTGACGTATATCATTTCCCCGTCTCGGTCCATTTCTTCGGCTGCCGCCGCCAAAACCTCCGAACCCTCCGCCGAAAATATCTCCGAAAATATCACCAAAATCGAAGCCTCCGCCGTTGAATCCTCCTCCCGCTCCAAAGTTCGGGTCTACTCCCGCGTGTCCAAACTGGTCATATTTAGCTTTTTTATCAGGATCAGACAACACCTGATATGCCTCATTTACCTCCTTGAACTTCTCCTCGGCTTCTTTATTGCCGGGATTCAGGTCGGGATGATACTTTTTACTTTGTTTTCTAAATGCTTTTTTTATTTCATCGTCCCCGGCGCCTTTTTGTACGCCAAGCACCTCATAATAGTCTCTTTTTTCCGCCAATTTACTCACCTGCCCAAGATATTATACTATATTTTATCTGATTTGTAAACCCTTAAACGAAGTTATACCTTCAAAAGGACGGACATTTTTGTCCGTCCTTCACATTTGTTTATTATATCAATTATTATCGTTATCTACTTCTTTATAATCTGCCTCATAAACATTATCACCGTTTCCCGCTGACTTCGCATCATTAGCAGCATTCGGGTCAGTGCCCTGAGGATTAGCCTGCTGATACATCTGCTGAGCTACAGAATAAAATTTCTCCTGAAGTTCATCTGTAGCTGTCTTTATAGCCGCGCTGTCCGTACCCTTCAGCGCCTCTTTAACCTTGTTTACCTCTTCTTCAACCATAGACTTTGTAGCATCATCAACCTTGTCTCCGGCATCCTTAACAGCTTTTTCACACTGATATACAAGTGATTCGGCATTATTTCTGATTTCTACTTCTTCCTTACGCTTCTTATCCTCTTCAGCATATTTTTCAGCTTCTTTTACCGCTTTATCGATATCTTCATCACTAAGATTTGAAGACGCAGTAATTGTAATCTTCTGTTCATTGCCTGTTCCAAGGTCTTTCGCGCTTACATTTACAATACCATTTGCGTCAATATCAAATGTAACCTCAATCTGAGGAACACCGCGCGGCGCAGGAGCAATACCTGTCAGATTAAAGCGTCCGAGTGTCTTATTATACTGAGCCATTTCTCTTTCACCCTGCAAAACATGAACCTCAACCGAAGTCTGACCGTCTGCCGCTGTCGAGAAAATCTGAGACTTGTTTGTAGGAATAGTAGTATTTCTTTCAATAAGCTTTGTAAATACTCCGCCCATTGTTTCAATACCAAGCGACAGCGGTGTTACATCAAGCAACAGCACGCCCGTTTCTTCTCCTCCAAGCACACCTGCCTGTCTTGCCGCGCCTACAGCCACACACTCATCCGGATTAATACCTTTATGAGGCTCCTTACCCATTTCTTTCTTTACCGCATCCTGTACCGCGGGAATTCTTGACGAACCGCCTACAAGAAGAACCTCGTCTATCTGAGACGCACTTACACCCGCGTCACTCATTGCATTTCTGATACATGTAAGAGTTCTGTCTACAAGGTCTGCCGTAAGCTCATCAAACTTAGCCTTTGTAAGAGTAATATCCATATGCTTCGGACCTGACGCATCCGCTGTAATAAATGGTAGATTAATATTCGAGGTTGTCGTTGTTGACAGCTCAATCTTTGATTTTTCCGCAGCTTCCTTTAATCTCTGCATTGCCATCCTATCTGTTGAAAGGTCAACGCCATCGCTTTTCTTAAACTCTGAAACGAGAAAATCTATAATTCTCTGGTCAAAATCATCTCCGCCAAGACGAGTATCGCCATTTGTCGAAAGTACTTCAAATACACCGTCTCCAATTTCAAGAATGGATACATCAAATGTACCACCGCCAAGGTCATATACCATAATTGTCTGGTCCTTATCACTCATTCCATATGCAAGAGCTGCGGCAGTCGGTTCATTGATTATTCTAAGCACCTCAAGTCCCGCAATTTTACCGGCGTCCTTTGTAGCCTGACGCTGAGAGTCATTAAAATACGCCGGAACAGTAATAACAGCCTGTGAAACAGTCTCGCCAAGATAGCTTTCCGCGTCCTGCTTAAGCTTTGTAAGAATCATAGCTGAAATTTCCTGAGGTGTATAGGCCTTATCATCAATTGTAACCTTTTCAGTTGTTCCCATCTTTCTCTTGATTGACATAATAGTTCTGTCAGCATTTGTCACCGCCTGACGCTTTGCAACCTGCCCTACTATTCTTTCTCCATCCTTCTGAAACGCAATAACTGACGGTGTTGTTCTCGCACCCTCGCTATTTGTAATAACATTAGGATTGCCGCCTTCCATAACTGCCACGCAGCTATTTGTCGTACCCAAATCAATACCTATAATTTTTGCCATTTTATTTTCCTCCTTAATTTATCAACCTTTATAATTATTCACTAAATTCCATATATAAGCATTAAAGTATAAATAAAATTCAAGCTATACTAGTTAGCTACTTTTACCATACTGTGTCTGACAACTCTGCCGTCCTTGTATATGTAACCTTTCATAAGCTCCTCCACAACGGTATTGTCATCAATCTCTTCATCCTCAATATGCATAACAGCATTATGCATATTAGGGTCAAATTGCTCTCCCAGCGCTTTAATAGGCTTTATCCCCAGCTTTTCTAATGTGTCATTAAACTGCTTCATTACCATTTCAACACCCTCTTTTAGCTTTTTAGCCTCCTCAGTTTCAACATCTGTAGCAAGCGCTCTTTCCAGATTATCTCCTATTGCCAGTATCGCTCCTGCAGTATCCATAACCGCGTCACCATAACGCATATCCTTTTCTCTCTGTGAGCGTTTCTGAAAATTATCGTATTCAGCATACAGACGCATATATTTATCTGTCTGCTCCTTCAGCTTTTCTTCCAGTATTTCCTCATTCGACTTTTCCTTTTTCTCAGCTTCAGGAATATTTTCTGTTTCCTGCTCTTCATTTATATCTTCATTGTTTTTATTCATCTGATTACTCCTTTCTTTACTCGTCATTCATATAATAACTCAGAATTTTATCTATTTCATTTGAAATAAGGTCAAGACTCGCAAACACTTTTGCGTAATTCATTCGCTTAGGTCCTATTACCGCAAGAGAACCTCCGGTTTTATCACCCAACGAATAATTAATGCTTACCAGTGAACAGTCCTTCATTATTTCATCATCATTTTCCTTGCCTATTTTTGCTTCTACACCTTTACCCTCATTAGCTTTAACCAGCTTCTTCAAATTTTCTTTATCCTCAAGAAACGAAAATATCTGCTGTGCTTTTTCAATATCACTGTATTCAGGATATTGTAATATTGATTTTGCGTTATTTACATAAATTTCAGTCTCTTTCTCAGAAGTTATTGTATCATATACAAAATGCATTATATCAATCAACGCTTTCGGGTGTACTGACATATTGCGTTCCGCTTCCTTCTGAATATCCTGTATTTTTTCAAAAGTTATATCATCCGCCGCCAAACCTGAAAGGTTTCTATTAAGTATTTCAGCCAGTCTTGAACAGGTTATATCATCTATATCAATATTTATAACCTGACTTCTCACAGTTCTCGTAACAACAATCAGCATTGCTGACTGACTAGCAACCATTACAAGGTCAATCTTTTTAATTTCAAAACCGTTTTCCTTAGGAGCTGTAACCACAGTAGTGTAATCTGTAAGACTTGACGCGATTACTCCAGCATACTTTATAAGCCTTTCCAACTGACTTACCCGTGTTTCAAGCACACTTTGCAGCTGTGCGACAGCCTCCATACCTATTTTATAATTTCTCATAAGAGAATTTACATAAAAGCGGTATCCCTCATCAGATGGAACTCTTCCAGCTGAAGTATGAGGCTGAATAAGATAACCCATTTCCTCAAGGTCAGCCATTTCATTACGTATTGTAGCGCTTGACAATCCCAGATTTTCTTTCTTTGAAATAGCTCTTGAACCGACAGGCTCCGCTGTACCTATATATTCATCTATGATTGCCTGAAGGATTTTTCTTTTTCTGTCGCTTAAATCCATAAACAATCCTTCCTTTCAATGATAA
>CAJUFV010000288.1 GCA_910585795.1 uncultured Clostridia bacterium
AGCTGAGCAAGGTACGCAATTACAAGGAATAGTGAGTTTTTATCCCTGTTTTTGAAGATACGGTATATCATATAGAAGAAAGCAGGAATACCAAGCCACCATACAAGAGGATTTCCGAATGAGCTTATACCTTCCTTCAATTCTTCTGTAATTGTTCCTGAATAATACCATATAGGACGTTTCATAATAATCCACTCATACCAGCGTGATGAGAAAGGATGCTCAGAGCCGAGCACTGTTTTCGCATGGTATGCGTACATTGAATTTTGATTATCAATTATGGTCTGAAAGCCGTTCGCGTCAGGAGCTTTCAGATATGGAATATATGAAAGACAGTATATGGCGGCAGGTATAGCAATGAAGAACAGTACACACCATAGGATAGTTTTTGTCATATATGGTTTGAAATTATCAATAATATATTGATGACTTATGCCGTTAGTCGAGCCTTTTGGATGCTTTTGAGCATAATCATATTCACGGGCTCTTTTGTAAACAGTAATGCAGAACAGAACGGCAAGACCTATTCCCGCGTACATACCGGTCCATTTGCTTGCTATACCCAGTCCCATACATATTCCGCAAAGAGCCAGAGAAATAAGGCCTTTTTTGAATGAGGTACTGTAAAAGCTTGAGGAATAATACTTGTACATAAAGTAATACATCAGCATAATGAAGAAGGTTACATACACGTCAATGGTTGCAATTCGTGTCTGAGCAAAATGCATAAAATCAAATGTAAACAACAGACATGTGACGATTGCAAGCCATGATTTTTTCAGCAGCTTCTTTGCGAATATATAAATAATAGGAATCATTATAATGCCAAATATAGTACCAGCGATTCTCCAGCCGAATGGACACATGCCAAACAGCATAATACCTATTGCAATGAATATTTTGCCTAGCGGCGGATGAGTCCATTCATATACAGACATGCTGTGAACAAATTCATAGCCGGTACGCGCGTGATATATTTCGTCAAAGTAAGTGCCGTTTCTAAAAGTCGAAAATTCAGGAACCTCGTCCTGTTCATCAAACAGAGAACTGCCGCTGGACGGAGCAGCGGAAACAGGCTGTATAATATTTCCGTTATCGTCGATTACTGCAAATTCTTTTAATGAGAGGTTGTCCGATTCTGTGGAAATAGTAACATATTGTGCCTTTGCTGAAATGTCTTTAAATTCCCAGTGGAATACAGAACCGCTAGTCAGATTTTCTTCACTAACATTATTATTTGCGTCGGCAAAGCTTATTTTTAAATTACGGTTCTCATTAAGCTCGTATGAACCGAGGAAAAATTTATATTTACTGATATTTTTTTCGGCTCCAAGGTCTATAGTAACGGCGCCGTCCGATACCATATATTCTGTTTCAGGCGCGTGCATATCTCCCAGGTCATATAGCGCTGTGCAGGAATATACAGCGGTTATGATAAGCATTGCTATAATATCAATTTTTGCGATTTTGGGCAGCAGGGAGGAGGCTTCAATTTTATAGGGATGAACATTGTCTGAAGCAGGTTGAGTTTTTTTCTGCTCTTTATTTTTTTTCTTTGATACGGCAGATTGCTGAGCGGGCGGTTTTTCAGAAATGCTGTCAATTGTGACGATTTTATCAGCAATATAATCTTTTTGACCAGTATAAAAAATAAAAGCGAGGATGGCCAGATTTATTATTGACGCAACGATAATGACAGGAGATTTAAAATATGCGTTCATGTCCTTTTCGTATACAAACAATACCCATGCTGTATTGAAAAATTGTGACAGAGTAACTAGTATATATGTTATATAATTTTTCTTGCTTGACGTAGTTACAAATGCCATAAGCATAAGAATCATTACAGGGAAAGCATATCTGTCATGCATTTTTGTGGAAAGCATGTAGGTAAAGAAGGCAAGTACTCCACCGACAAAATAATATTTTGCGCTGTTTTTACTTTTTAGGAAAAGATATAATGAATAAGCTGTTATGGCCGCAATAAGCGTATAACCGAGTATGCCAGTAACAGGTGACAGTTGATTCCAATTTTTACCTAGAGCGCCCCACAAATTCATTGCGTTAACGGTAAGATACGGATATTGCTCCATAATTGTAATTTTGTACTGTTCAATAATTTGAGGCAATCCAAAAGGAAGAGCCAGTAAAAGCATAGTTATAATGGCAAGAGCTCCTATGCTCAGATTTGTCATTAATTTTTTGATGCTGAAATTATCCATGAATACGTTTTCGATTATTCCGCCTATAAGAAGCGGCGCGAAAATAAATGCCTGCGGCTTAATGAGAAGCGCGATTGCATATACAAAATATGAAGCAAACATTTTCTTTTCGCTTACAAGATATATCATCATCAGTATAAACAGCGTGTATACAGAATCAACCTGTCCCCAAAGTGAACAGTTTACAATTGCCGCAGGATTAAAAAGATACATTGCCGCGAGAATGGTAGACACATTATCAGAAAACTTTCTGCGCGAAATTTTAAATACAATCAGAGCGGCAAGTATATCACATATTATTGCCGGAAGCTTTACTATGGCGTAAAGAACCGCGCCCTCTTGAATTTTAAACAGATTTATTACTGCTCCGACAATATACAAAACATACATGTATCCGGGGGGATAATCGTGAAACATGTCCAGCTTGTAAAACTGGCTTATGCCATTTTGAAAAATGGCTCCGGACCAGCCGATAAAACAGCTGATATCGGTGGTATGTCCTCTGTACACACCCGCGAGTATGAGTCTTAGTATAAAAGCCGCAGCAGATGCCATTATAAAATACGAGACATTGCTGTGTGTTTTTGTACTTTTGCCGAGGGATGGGACAAGATAGACATTCCACAGCGCGTATGCGGCGGCAAGTACAAGTGCTATTGTGATTATAATTCCAGTCAT
>CAJUFV010000289.1 GCA_910585795.1 uncultured Clostridia bacterium
AACCGCTGATTTTTATATTGAATTTTTTTTGTAATTATTGTATAATATTTATATCACATTATAGTATGCGGTATGTAAAAAATGCTGTAAAAATATAATAAAGAGAGGGAGAGATTACATGAGAAAGACAAAAAGACTATTGTCAGCGCTGACAGCTTTGACAATAACGGCTTCTGCGTTTGCGGGAATGGTAATACCGGCAAGCGCGTCGGATGAGCTAAAAAAGTTTGATTTTGATAATACCGAACTTACGGCAGAAACAAAGGGAAGTAAAACAGTTTTTGAAGCAATAGTTTCATCGGAAGCGGCAGATGCTGCGCCAGGTTTGTTTGCGGCAGGTAAAGGAAAGGTATTAAAGCTCGGTAATAGTGCTAATTCAGCAAAGGAAAATGAGGCGTTTGGATATAAAGCTGATTTAACAAAAATTGATGATGGTGCTGTTAATTTATCATATTTGATTGAGCCTATGCAGATAAGGGCGGGTAAGAATGATGTTATAAACGTTCAGTTTACAGACAGTGAGTTGACGAATATTTTAGGTGTAACTGTTGGAACGTCTACGGCAGCAATTTCAATTGACGGAGGAGCTGCGGGAAGCGGAACAGTTGCGTTTGGAAAATATTATAAGGTATCTGCGGATTTGAATTTTTATAATAAAACAATTTCTGCAAAAATCACATCAGAAGATGAAACGGAAACAATGTCAACATATAGCGGAACCCTTACGGCTAAGGATTTACAGTATATGTATTTACCGAATACTACATGGCGTTATGGATATACGGCTCTTGATGATATAACAGTTTCAACTATGGATGGAGCTGAAACTGTATTTACTGTAAAAGATACAGAGGGTACGGTTATAGAAGGTGCCACACTGGTGATAGGAGCTAAAAAGTTTGAAACAGATAATGCTGGAAAAGTAACTATTAATTTGCCGGCAGGAACATATTCGTATGTAGTATCAAAGGCAGGTACCGGTTCAACCGATAATTCATCAGGCATGCTTACCGTGTCGGAAGGAGATACAGAAAAAACGGTTGATGCTACACTCAATGCAAATGCGACAATGGTTGATACTACAGTTAATTATTACATAACAGGAACAACAGATGCTGTACCAAATTTATCTTCGGAAACTATTAATAAAGCAGTAGGAGAAAGTATAGCGGCAAGTGACCTTAAATTAAAGGATATTGTTACAGATGACAGCAAATATGTATATAATGCTTTAGCTGATAATGCTACTGCTTTGCCGTATACTGTATTATCAGACAATAATATTATTAATGTTTATTTTGACAAAGTTGACGCAGTTAAGGCTGTTACTGCCTCATATAAAGTAAATGGTACTGAGGTGGCGAAGGTTCAGGTTCCTATAGATGGTGAGAACTATATTGGAGACAGTTATACGTTTGTCAGCAATGCTTATGTGACAGCGGCAGATGGAAAAATTTATGCAGTAGCTACTGATTATATAGAAGATACACCTTCAACGCAGATTGGAAACAGCGATGTAGTAAATGGAATTTTAGCGAAAGATATTACACTTTCTGATAATACAGTTGTAGAATATAGCGTTGTACTTTCGCCTAATGCTGTTTTTTACGGCGAATGGGAGGATATATTAGCCGTAGCAGGTGTTCCGTATACAGAAACTGCGCGATACAGAGCTTCCGGCGGAAAAATGATTACGACAACGCTAATAAAAGACTTTTATGAAGTGCCTGCGACAGGATATTATCAGGTAGGTCTTATGGGAAATTCGTATACTAATAGGGGTACAGCAATATTTAAGACAAAAACTGAAGCGGAAAATTCTGTGTCAAAAGAAGATAAAAATGCCATTGTTGCTATGAAAGAAAGAGGAAATGGAAGCGCATATGGTTGCTATGAATCGAAAACAGTCTTTTTAACAGAAGGTGATAATCTTACAATCAGAGGGTTTGGCTCAAGTAATACAACAGATAATCTTGACTATGTTTTAGTAAGAAGAATAGTAAGCGGTGATATTGTCGGAGCTGACAATATATCGATTCTTGACGGAATGAATAAATCATCATATATGTTTGATTCCGGTGTGGTTGATAAACCATCATGGACAGTAACAAATGCAGAGGGCGCCGTAATAAATGGTGTAACAATAGACCAAAATGGCGTTGTTACTGTTGCGTCTAACGCTGAAGCAGGCAAAGCTGTTATTAAAGCTGAGGCAGGCGGAATAACAGGTGAGAAGGAAGTTACAATTGCTGCTGGTGAAATCAAATCATTTAACATTGCCGGCGCGTCAGTTGTTAATTCAGCTGAGGGAAAAGCGACGTATACAGTTGCGGACGTTCTAGACCAGTTTGACACAAACGTTACAAGCTATGTTACACCTGAATTTTCGATTGATGGTAAAACAGCTCCAAGAGGTGAAATTACATTCAATATTCCTGCGGATAAAGCAGGTGATGCGGTAAGAGTTGATGCAGTGTATGATGATAAAGACAATGTATTAACTTCAATAAAGCAAACGCCTGTAACGCTTACAGAGGGAGAATATAAGGTAAGCGCTAATGAAGGTACTGTTGTTATGCTGTGGAAATCTCTTGAAGATATGATTCCTGTAGTTCCGAAGCAGACCGCGCCAGCGGCAGAAAATGACCCGAATGTAACGGAAGACACTGTTGCGACAATTACATCAGACGGTTATTTAAAGGTATATAAAGAAGGTGATGTAACTATAACTGCGAAAGTTATGGGTAAAACAGTAACATTGCCGGTGAAGATTGCAAAAGGCTCTGAAATACTTGATGCTAAGGCAGGAGAGGTTGATGTGTCAAAAATTATAAGCTATGGTGCATCTACATATACTGTGACATTTGCAGATGGTTCAACAGTCGTAAAGCCTGTGTCGGATAATAAGATTACAATAGAGGCTGACGAAGTTATAGACGGTAAAATGGAAATTGTTCCAAATTATAAATTTAACTTTGGTAACACAGATGTTGACGGATATGTAACAGTCAACACAGTGAAAGCTAATGGCTATGGTTTTACTGCCGAACCAACTATTGCAAATGGTACTGGTACAGGTATTCAGGCAGAAGGTGCTGAAATAGCCGGCAATAGGAATTGCTTTGAAATAGATATTCCTGATGGTCGTTATGATATGACGTTTTATAAGGCAGATACAAAACGTACACATGTTAAGGTGAATGGTTATTATACTATTCCGGAAGCTGATTACATGGATGGTACAGAACTAAACGGAGCAGCGGCAGAACCGTTAACAGCACCCGGTATATATACCAAGAAAGATGTAAATGTTTCCGGTGGTGTTGCCAGAATTACTGCAGATGAATGGGGCAAAGGTGTTCCGCTGATTGCGGCAGTTGAAATAACAAGAAAATCAGATTTAGAACCTAGAAAGACTCATATTTGGCTTGCGGGTGATTCAACTGTTACAAATTATAGACCGACTCCTTCTACTAAAGACGACTGGGGTGCAGGTTTGAGAAGAACAGGCTGGGGGCAATTATTTGAATATTATTTACAGGATAGCGTTATAGTTGACAACTATGCTCATTCAGGTGATTATTCAGTAAACTGGTATAATACAACTTTCTCTTCTGTTCTGCAGAATGCTCAAAAGGGAGATTATCTGTTAATACAGTTTGGTATTAATGATAGAGCGGATAAGAATAATTGTCCTCAGGAGCTGATGGCTGAATATCTTGGTAAAATGGTAGATGAATGCCGTGCTAAGGGGATAATTCCTGTTCTTGTTACACCGGAAATTTGTATTTCGCAGTATGGTGCAATAGGTGAGCATGAACAATCTACGGGTAGTGGTAATGCCGGATGGTTTAATCAAAATAAAGTTGTTGCAGAGGCAAAAGATGTGCTTCTTATAGACCTTGCGGATTTATCAGGTAAGCTGTGGGCTGAAATGGGAAAAACATGGGTAGATGAAAATTATTTCTTAACAGATGATAATCAGCATATGTCATACCAGGGGGCAAAGCTTGTTGCTCAGTTGGTTGCAACAGAGATTTATGACCAGATTGATAAAGGTGTTTCTACAGGCAGGGGTGAGTCGTTCTCTGGAATTCCTGTAAATACTAAGTCAGCAGCTAATATTACATATACAGATGCTACTGATAGTACGGAAAAAACAATAGAAAGAACAGCTGTAACTTTTAGTTTGGATAAGACCGCAGATAAAAACTAATTTAAAATAAAAATACACACTTTTCGGAGTGTGTATTTTTATGTGGATTTTTAATAAACGCCAGTTGTAATGATATGTTTTTTTGTGTGTGGTTATTAGAGCATAAGCATGTTTGCTGATGAATTTTTTATGGTACAGAATATTGATTAAGAATTTGCTTATGTTTAGAAATCTATTGAAAGAACAACTTGAAGCTGATGCGTAATATTGCTTAATTCATCTTGTAAAATATTATAAGCTTTTTGACCTGTACAGTGACTTGTACATAAGTAATTGATATTTGTTTTACGTATGTTATTTGCAAATTCGCGGATTGCATTTTCCCTTTTGTTAAAAAGATGAAAACCGTCAATTAATGTGTACACATATTTATTAAGAATTATTATAAGAAAAAATAACGTTTGATTAAGCGTTATTTTTAAGTGCGCGTTTTCATAAAAATATATCATATACATTTTTTTGTGGGAGGT
>CAJUFV010000290.1 GCA_910585795.1 uncultured Clostridia bacterium
CAAAAAAAACATATCATTTTGAAGTTAAGTCTGCTATAATATAATTGAAAAAATAAAAAGGAGAAACAATATGTCAAAACAATTGATGGAAACGGCAAAAAAGCTATGTGATACAATAATGGAAGACTTTGGCGAGATACTCAGCACAAAGTGGCAGTATGACGCGGGATTGTGTTTAAAAGGCTTTGAAGCTGTATATAAAGAATGCGGCGATAAAAAATATTATGATTATATAAAAAATGGTATGGACTATTTTGTAACCGAGGATGGTACAATTAAAACTTATAATCCTGAGGTAAGGAATATAGACCATATTAATAATGGAAAAAACCTGTTCTATCTGTATAATGAAACAGGAGAAGAAAAGTATAAAAAAGCGATTGAGCTGTTGGCGTCGCAGTTTGCAATTCAG
Organism: uncultured Clostridia bacterium; assembly: GCA_910585795.1. Taxonomy (GTDB): domain Bacteria; phylum Bacillota; class Clostridia; order UBA1381; family UBA1381; genus Hominilimicola. The sequence continues at coordinate 413 of CAJUFV010000290.1, forward strand.
CCTCGTACAGAATCCGGTACTTTTTGGCATAAGCAGATTTATCCGAATCAGGTATGGCTGGACGGTTTGTTTATGGGTGAGCCGTTTGCCGCGCAGTATGCAAAGGAATTTAATCATACTGAAAAATTTGATGATGTCGTAAATCAGTTTGTAAATGCTGAAAGACTTACATATGAGCCGCGCTGCGGTCTGTATGCTCATGCGTGTGATGAATCAAAACAGGCATTTTGGGCGGATAAGACTACAGGACGTTCTTTGAATGTATGGGGAAGGTCTGTGGGCTGGTTCTGTATGGCGCTTGTGGATGCGCTTGACTTTATTCCATCTGAACATAATGGATATAAAACATTGATAGAGTTGTTTAATAAAGCAATTTCAAATGTAGTGAAATATCAGGATAATGATGGTGTATGGTATCAGGTTATGGATAATCGTCGCAGTGACAACTACCAGGAGTCTACTTGTACTTGTATGTTTGCATATGCACTGGAAAAAGCAATACGTAAGAGATATATAGACAATAAAATATATAAGCCGTATCTTGATAAGGCAGTTAAAGGCATACTAAATGTCTTTATCAAAGAAATTGACGGTAAAACTTATATAACACAGGGCTGTGCCGTTGCAGGCTTGGGGCCTGAGGACAATCCGCGCCGAAACGGAACGCTTGATTATTATTTCAGCGAACCAATAAGAAATAATGACTTCAAGGGAGTCGGACCGTTCTTAATTCTTGCGGCGCATTATGAATAAGCTCTCTCTTAAAAATAAACTGATAAACAGAAGGGACGGTCGTATGGTCGTTTCTTTTGTTTTTACGGAGGCATTGTATGAGTATAAGTGAAAAATCACTATGTAATTTTTTTAATCGCCTTGACAGCTTGGCTTTGGATATGCATAGTGTTATAATATCAATAGGCGGCAATATTATAACTGAGGTATATTATGAACCGTTTAACCGTGAAAGTATGCACAGAATGTTTTCAGTTACAAAGAGTTTTGTCAGCTTGGCAATAGGCTGTCTTGCAAATGATGGAAAAATCAGTCTGGACGACAGTATCACGAAGTATTTTCCTGAATATCCTACGCCGTATGAGTATATAAAGGACACTACAATACGAAATATGCTTATGATGTGTACACCGCACGAAAAAACAACATATAAGGCGGATTTAAACGGAAACTGGGTTGAGAGCTTTTTTTTGACAAAACCAAGCCACAGACCTGATACCGTATTTGCATATGACACTTCTGCTACTCACGTGTTGGGGGCATTGGTTGAAAAAATTATGGGTATGCCGTTTCTTGATTATTTACGAATTAAATTTTTAGATGAAATAGGATTTTCCAAAGAGGCATATTGCTTAAAAGACCCGCAAGGAATAAGCATAGGCGGTTCGGGACTTATGGCAACGCCGATGGATATAATGCGTGTTGCACAGCTTGTTATGGATAACGGCGTATTTGATGGACGCGAGCTTATTGACAGTGGATTTTTACAGGAGGCTACTTCATATCTTACAAGTACTTGCACGCGAGGTACCTGGAGCGATGAAAAGCAAGGATATGGAATGCAGATTTGGCGGACGCGCAATGATGGTTTTATGTTTTATGGTATAGCAGGACAGCTTGCATTATGTCTTAGAGATAAGGATATTGTTTTTGTAACCACGGCAGATGGTATGGGCTGTCAGGGAGCTGTACAGGCAATTTTGGACGCGTTTTGGGAAGAAATCTATTACAAGCTTGACTGTGATGATGAAAAAGATAGCAAATTATACTCAATACTGGAAAACAGACAAATTAACCCATTAAACGGGGAGGCAAGAAGCTTTTACGAAACATACTGTTTTGATAAAAATGTTATGGGAATGAAAGAGTTATCGGTACAAACTGATAAAAACGGCGGTATTATTGAATATGAAAACGAAACGGGGTGTCATACCCTAAAATTTAAAACAGGAAGTTTTAATCACGCTGTATTTCCGTATTATGATTGTGACAGTATAACAAGCGGAGCGTGGACAGGGGATACGTTAACAGTTAAAAGCTGTTTGATTGGTGAAATAGTTGGTTCGGTAATAATAGAAATGTATTTTAAAGATAATGAGATTACGTTATCAGCGAGGTCAACAGACAAAACGGATTTTAAAGAATTTAACGGAATAATACAGGGGGTAAAGAAATAGTTTATTATTTTGTAATTGCAAATTTGTGTAATCATATAAATTCATATCTTTTTTG
>CAJUFV010000291.1 GCA_910585795.1 uncultured Clostridia bacterium
ATAGAAAATTTGTGGTATACTAACTATATGTGTTATGTAGGAGGAAATATAGGTGAAAAGAAAAATTTTATTTTGCTCAATGCTCACGGCTTTATTTTTTTTATGGGGCATCGCTGTAAACGCTGAGGTGTTGGGTACGCAGACAGGTGGTTGGAGCACATATATGGGGGCGTATACATACTTCCATAATGTTCAGTTTACTTCTGAAAGTGTTGGTAATCAGAATGAGTATTACGTTGAATATACGCCAAACGATGAGGCTGTACCGGTAATTATAAATGGAAAAAGTATATGGGGAACACGCACAATAAAACAGGCAGAGCAGTATATGGCAGATAATGGATTAAGACCGCTTGCCGGAATAAATGCTGATTATTTTTCATTTAAAACAGGTATACCAATGGGATACACTATTGCGGATGGAGAAATCATCTCAAAGGAATATGGAGGTCAGGATGCTGTGGGGTTCCGAAATGACGGAACCGGATTTATACGCTGGCTTGATATAAAGACATCTCTATCAGATGGTGAAAATAAAATAGATATAATGTATATAAATAAATGGTGTCAGGCAGGCTTTGACCCTGTTTATCTGCTGACGGATAAATTTGGAGATTCTACAAAAACGGCATCGGAATGTATATTTGTAATTTGTTCTCCGAAAGAGGGGAGACTGCATGTAAACGAGACAATGACTGTAACAGTAGATGATATTTTTATATATAACGGCGCAATAGATATACCTGATGGTAAATATGTGTTTGTAATGGATACCGGCGGAGACAGCACATGCTATGACTTTCTGAGCCGATTGAGAGTGGGGCAGCAACTTACAATAGCTAATGAGGCGCTGGGAGATGACGGAACATGGACATCGGCTGAGAATGCTGTCAGCACGGTTGGTGGACGTCTTGTTGAAAATGGTGAAGCAAAATCTGACTTTGAAGCCGGCGCAGCTCCTAGAACCGCAATCGGAATAAAAGATAACGGAAATATAATTTTTTATACTCTTGACGGCAGACAATCGGGACATAGTTATGGGGCGCAGCTAAAAACACTGGCACAACGAATGGTTGAACTTGGATGTGTGGACGCGATAAATCTTGACGGCGGAGGTTCTACTGCTATTTCAGCGTTTTTTCCCGGCAGTGACGCGTCTATAGTTGTAAATTCTCCATCCGATGGATATTTAAGGAGTGTAGCCAATTTTATTTTTCTAAAGGACAATAGGGAAAGGACAAATATCCCGTGGATAATTAATATTGCGGACGCGGGAAATACAAATTATCTTTCTGGTATGGGAACAAGTATTAAAATAGAAAGCGCATATGATACCGCAAACTACAAAATGGAGGAACCGTATAATATTAAGTTTCGTGCTGAAACAAATACAGACAGTACAGTGGATGAAAACGGAAATCTTTATTTAAGAGGTACGGGTGACGTGAAGGTTATTATGTATTCAGACGGCGGAGATGTTCAGACAAAGCTGTATAATGTCTATAAAACGCCTGAAGAAATAAAAATATATAATCAGGCTGACTGGAAAGAAATAACGTCTATAAATACTGAGGCTAATGAGGAGCTTCAGCTTGTTCTTTCAGCCGCTTCTTATGTAAATGATACAGAAATATTGTCAAATAACCGTCTGTATACATGGGATGTTGAGGGCAATATCGGAACGGTCACTGAGGACGGTATTTTTACTTTGGCTAATACAGTTAATGAAAGCGGAGTAATTAAAATAAGCGTTGGAGGTTTTACCAAGGAAATACCGGTGCATATTTCAGATTATCCGTCTGCTCCAAGCCCGTTTTCGGATACTGATGGTCATTGGGCGCAGGATATAATTTCAGAGATGAGCGCGGCTGGTATTATCAGTGGTCAGGAAGAGGACGGCCGAATGGTGTTTAAGCCTGATAATAATATGACGAGAGCTGAATTCGCGTCTATGATAATGGGTTATCAAAAAACGGATTTAACAGAATATGATAATGTAATTCTTGATTTTAACGATTTGAAGGATATACCGCAGTGGGCTGTGAGAGCAGTAAAAGCGGCGTATAGTATGGGTATAATAAACGGACGTGTTGGAGATGAGGGAACAGCTTTCGCGCCTAATGACAATATAACAAGGGCAGAGGTGATGACAATATTAGGAAGACTTTTAGAAGAAAGCACCAATATTGAAGAGCTTCCGTTTTCAGATAACGGCGATATACCGCTCTGGGCAGTTGATGGTGTAGGCAAGCTGTATTCTTTGGGAGTGATAAACGGTTATGAGGATAACACAATTTTACCTAATAAGAATATAAAACGCGCTGAGGCGGCGACTATGATTTACAAATTTGATAACAGATAAATATGTTATATTAAATAAACGAAAGGATAAATTTTATGATAGGTATAGCAAAAAAATTTATAGGTGACCGTAAATTTTACCGTATGGTTTTATCAGTTGCGGTTCCTATAATGATACAGAATGGAATTACCAATTTTGTCAGTCTGCTCGATAATATAATGGTCGGGCAGATAGGTACTGAGCAAATGTCGGGTGTAGCGATAGTAAATCAGCTTATGATGGTTTATTATTTGTGCATTTTCGGGGGTCTTTCCGGTGCGGGGATTTTTACCGCGCAGTATTTCGGTGAAAATAATAACGAGGGAATACGTCATACCTTCAGATATAAATTATGGATGGCGCTTATATTGACGCTAAGCGCGGTATTTATCTTTGTTTTTTTCGGAAATAATCTTATATCATTTTATTTGAACGGAAACAGCGACGGCGGAAATTTGCAGGCGGCGCTTGCGTATGGAAAAACATATATGATTATAATGCTTTTTGGACTTCCGGCATTTATGTTCCAGCAGATGTATTCTACAACTCTACGTGAATGCGGAGAAACCCTTGTTCCTATGAAGGCAGGAATCGCGGCTGTAACTGTCAATCTTGCGTTTAATTATGTTTTGATATACGGAAAGCTTGGATTTCCGGAGATGGGAGTTGCCGGAGCCGCTATTGCGACTGTTTTGTCAAGATATGTCGAAGCGGCAGTTGTTATAATATGGACGCATAGACATAAGGGAAAAATCCTTATATTAAAGGTATTTATAAAACAATTAAAGTTCCTGCAGTGCTGGTAAAGCATTATTTTATAAAAGGCGCGCCGCTTCTGCTGAATGAAACACTGTGGTCGGCAGGAGTCGCAATGCTTACGCAGTGTTATTCCATACGTGGTTTAAGCGTTATTGCAGGACTGAATATTGCTAATACGATAAATAATGTTTTTAACGTTGTATTTATTGCGTTGGGTGATGCGGTTGCTATCATTGTCGGACAGTTGCTTGGAGCAGGTAAAATGGAAAAAGCAAGAGATACTGATAATAAGATTATTGCGTTTTCAGTCTTTAGCTGTATTATTGTTGCGGTATTAATGCTTGCTGCCGCGCCAATATTCCCAAAGCTGTATAATACGACTGAACAGGCTCGTGAAATTGCGGTTAGCTTTATTATGATACAGGCAGTATTTATGCCTCAAAATGCTTTTATGCATGCCACATATTTCACATTACGTTCAGGCGGAAAAACAATTGTTACATTTTTATTTGACAGTGTATTTATGTGGTGTGTAAGTGTTCCTGTAGCTTTTGTACTGAGCCGTTATACTGGTTTATATGCGTTTTGGATATTAGCGCTGGTACAGGCTGCCGACTTTATAAAATGTATTATTGGCTTTGTGCTGGTAAAAAAAGGAGTATGGCTTCAAAATATAACACATACATAAAAAAGCTATATGATATTTGGTATATTATTCCTAAGAAATGATTTGATATAGAGCGTTAAATTGATATTTGACGTTCTTTTTTTATAAAAATCAATTTGAGTGTTCTATGAAATTCTTGACGTACTATGTGGTGCGTGATATAATTAACAGGTTAATGATATAAATTGAGAGGGCATAAAGATTTATGGATAAATATAACTTTATACAGAAAAATTTTAATATTTCTAAAGAAACCTTAAAAACAGTTGATGAGGCAGAGGAAGAAATAAAGGAACAATTCAGATATATTGATAATATTGCTGAAATAAACCAGCTTCGGGTTATGAAGGCTTTTTCAGATAACCGTGTTTCTGACAGTCATTTTACGGCTACCACCGGTTATGGTTATGACGATATAGGGCGTGATACTCTTGACAGAGTATATGCGGACATAATGGGAGCGGAAGACTCCCTTGTACGTCATAATTTTATATCCGGAACACATACTATTTCAACAGCGCTGTTTGCTGTTTTAAGGCCGGGTGATAAGCTTGTGTCTGTTACAGGAAAGCCGTATGATACGCTGGAGGAGGTAATAGGAATTGAGGAAGAAGATGGGAACGGCTCACTTAAAGATTTTGATGTGGAGTATGAGCAAGTAGACTTGAAAAATGATGGTACTCCTGATTTTGAACAGATAAAGACTGTTTTGATACAGTCAGAAGTCAAAGCAGTTACAATACAGCGTTCTAAGGGGTATGGATGGCGTCCTACATATAGCGCAAAAGAAATAGGCGAATTGATACATTTTATAAAAAAGCTGTCACCGGATACAATATGTATTGTTGATAACTGCTATGGCGAGTTTGTTGAAACAGAAGAGCCTACATTATATGGAGCGGATCTTATAGCCGGCTCACTGATAAAAAATCCAGGCGGCGGAATTGCTCCTACAGGAGGATATATTGCGGGAAAGAAAAAATATGTGGAACTTTGCGCGTATCGGCTTACCTCTGTGGGAATAGGTAAGGAGGCGGGGGCGTCACTGGGATTTAACAGGCAGCTGTATCAGGGACTTTTTATGGCTCCTCATACGGTTGCTCAGGCAGTTAAAGCTGCGATTCTGTGCGGAGCTGTATTTGAAAAAATGGGCTTTGAGGTAGACCCTAAGCCTAGTGAGATAAGACATGATATAATTCAGTCAATAAAATTCGGCAGTCCTGATAAGCTTACAGCTTTCTGCAGAGGTATACAGAAGGGCGCGCCGGTGGACAGCTTCGTAACACCTGAGCCATGGGACATGCCGGGATACAACTCTAAGGTAATAATGGCGGCAGGGGCATTTGTACAGGGCGCTTCAATTGAGCTTTCAGCGGACGCGCCGATAAAGCCTCCTTATATTGCGTATATGCAGGGCGGTCTGACATATGAATCAGCAAAGCTGGGAATAATGGTAGCAGCGGAGAATTTAATAGGAAAGGCGGAGTAATATGAGTCTTAATGCGAAACAAACTGTAAAATGTCCTCAGTGCGGGCATATGAGTGAGGTGACAGTGTGGAATTCTATAACAGTAAAGGACAGCGGAGACTTGAAACAGGATTTGCTTCGCGGAAAAGTTAATATATTTTTCTGTCCTGCGTGTTCACATACTGCGCTTATGCCGTCTCCGATGCTATATCATGATGAGGAAAGACGGCTTATGATTTCATTCTCACCGTGTAATGATGAACTCTTGAAAAAGCAGCTTTTTGATAATGTTCAGAAATCATCAAAGGAATCTGGAGAGCTTAATAATCTGGAGGGCTATAATCTGCGTTTTGTTGCAGACTATAATGAGCTGCTTGAGAAAATTCTGATATTTGATAACGGTATGAATGACAAAACGATTGAGGTTATAAAGCTGATGATTTTATCGCAGGATTTAGAAAAAGCGCAGTTCCGTATTTGCCGTTTCGGAAAAGCTGACAGCGATAATACAGAATTTATGGTTTATGATGAAAAAGAAAAACAAACCTACACATCGAGCGTGCCAAGAAGTACTTATGACACTATTCATACACAGCTTCGAGAAACAGGCGTAAAGCCTTATAGCTTCGGCTGGGAGATGGTTGATTCGTCATATGCCACTAGACTCCTTAATGGTTTTAATAACTGATGGAAAGAGTGCTTGAATATAAAATTGACGCTAAATATGACGGTATGAGTGTTATTACTGTTTTAAAACAGCATTTTTGTATGTCAACAAAGCTGATAAAGGACTTAAAGAAATACTGCGGAGGACTTCAGTTAAACGGCGGACATATAAGAACTGTCGACTTTGTTAAAGAGGGTGACCATCTTGTGGTGACATTGCGTGATAATGCGTCTGAAAATATTATACCAAAATATATTCCTCTTGATATTGTTTATGAGGATGAAGATATTCTCGTTATAAATAAGCAGCCGTATATACCTACTCATCCGTCTATGGGGAATTACGAAAATTCACTTGCAAATGGTGTCATGTATTATTATATAAGCAGAGGAGAGGAACGCGTGTTCAGAGCTGTAAATCGTCTTGATAAGGATACTTCAGGACTTATGGCTATTGCTAAAAATAGTTATGTGCATGCAAGGCTGAGCGAGGAAATATATGAAAAGGAGCTTCGTCGAAAATATAAGTGTATTGTTTGCGGCAAGGTTGAAAATAACGGTACAGTGGATGCGCCCATAAAACGTGCAGAAGGAAGCGTTATAAACCGTATTGTATCTGATGATGGACAGAGAGCGGTTACGCATTACAAAGTGATTGAAGGATACAAGGAATACACCCTGCTTGAAATGGAGCTTGAAACAGGACGAACACATCAAATACGGGTGCATATGGCGCATATAGGTCATCCATTGGCAGGTGACTGGCTTTATGGAACAGAGAATCATACTATGGTAAACCGTCAGATGCTTCATTCCTGTTATCTACGATTTATACATCCGGTAAGCGGACGCGAATTAAAATTTCAGAACGAAATATACGGAGATATGCGTGATTTTATCGAAAAAGTTTCGCAAAAACATTGAAAAAACAAAAAAAATGTGATATGATAATCAGTAACGCATTTTATTTAAAATGAATTAATTGTACGAGGTGATATAATGGCTTATAAAATCGTTAAAAAGCAGGTGCTCAATCCGCAGATATTTTTAATGGAGGTTGAGGCTCCGTTAATCGCGAAAAAGGCTGAGCCGGGACAGTTTATTATTCTTAGAATTGATGAGTATGGAGAGCGGGTTCCGTTCACAATTGCGGATTTTGACAGAGATAAAGGAACTGTAACAATTATTGTGCAGATTGTGGGTAAGACAACTAGAGATTTGGCACAGGTTAGTGAGGGTAAAGAACTGCTTGATTTTGCGGGGCCGCTTGGAATGCCTACACCGCTTGAAGGCAAAAAGAAGGTGGCTGTAATAGGCGGAGGACTTGGTACGGCAATAGCGTATCCTCAGGCGAAAAAGCTACATAATCTTGGGGCTGATGTGACGGTTATTACAGGCTTTAGAAGTAAGGACCTTGTTATTCTTGAGGAAGAGCTTAAAAAAGTTTCATCAAAGCTCATTGTTGCTACAGATGATGGCTCAAACGGTAATCAGGGCTTTGTTACAGATATGCTGCAGAAGGAAATTGAGTCGGGTGAAAAATTTGATGAGGTTATTGCCATTGGCCCGCTTGTAATGATGAAATTTGTATGCAAGCTTACAGAAAAATATGATATACCAACTACTGTGTCAATGAATCCTGTTATGATTGACGGTACTGGAATGTGCGGTGGATGCCGTATAACGGTTGACGGAGAAACAAAATTTGCCTGCGTGGACGGGCCTGATTTTGACGGTCATAAAATTGACTGGGACAGCGCTATGAAGCGTGGCAAAATGTTTAAGGAATATGAATCAAAATCATGTGAAGAGGGTCACTGCAGAATAGGCAGAACCAATACATCAGATTGAAAAAGGGAGGGTTATGAAAATGCCTAATATGAGAGCGGACAAAAATCCGATGCCGGAACAATGTCCTAATATCAGAAATAAAAATTTCTTTGAAGTGACGACCGGTTACACAGAGGAAATGGCTATCGATGAGGCTCAGAGATGCCTTAACTGCAAAAATAAGCCTTGTATGCAGGGCTGTCCTGTAAGTGTTAAAATTCCTGAATTTATAGCGTTTATTGCTGAGGGGGAATTTGAAAAGGCTTATAAGAAAATTAAGGAAACGAATGCTCTTCCGGCAGTGTGCGGCAGGGTATGCCCGCAGGAAAAGCAGTGCGAGTCAAAATGTGTAAGAGGCATTAAGCACGAGAGCGTAGGCATAGGCAGACTTGAAAGATTTGTCGCTGACTGGCATATGAAGAATGTTGAGGAAAAAATCGAGAAGCCTGTTTCAAACGGTAAAAAGGTAGCCGTAGTAGGAAGCGGACCATCCGGACTGACTGTTGCCGGAGACCTTGCAAAAAGAGGATATGAGGTTACGGTGTATGAAGCGTTCCATACGGCAGGTGGAGTGCTTATGTACGGTATTCCTGAATTTAGACTTCCAAAGGATATTGTGCAGAAGGAAATTGCAAATCTGAAGGCAATGGGTGTAGATATTCAGACCAATGTAATAATCGGAAAGACTATCATGGTTGACGAATTATTCGATGAAATGGGATATGACGCTGTATACATTGGCAGCGGCGCGGGACTTCCATCATTTATGGGATTAGAAGGCGAAAGCCTTAATGGCGTATACAGCGCTAATGAATTTTTGACAAGAATTAATCTTATGAAGGGATATAAATTCCCTGAATATGACACACCTGTATATGTGGGGAAAAATGTTGCGGTTCTTGGCGGCGGCAATGTCGCGATGGATGCGGCAAGGTCTGCTAAACGTTTGGGAGCTGAAAATGTTTACATAGTGTACAGACGCGGTAAGGAGGAGCTTCCTGCCCGCGCAGAAGAGGTACATCATGCTGAGGAGGAAGGAATTGTGTTCAAGCTTCTTCAGAATCCTACTAAGTTTATAGGTAATGAAGATGGATGGGTTACAGGCATGGAGGTTATTAAAATGGAGCTTGGCGAAGAAGACGCGAGCGGCAGAAGGCGTCCTGTACCTATTGTGGGAAGTGAAGAAACACTTGACATTGATACAGTAGTTGTGGCTATTGGACAAACTCCAAATCCGCTTATAAGAAAAACTACAAAGGGTCTTGAAACAAATAAAAGAGGCTGTATCATTGCAGATGAAATAACAGGTAAGACATCTAAGGAACACGTATATGCTGGCGGTGATGTGGTTACAGGAGCAGCAACGGTTATTCTTGCGATGGGCGCTGGTAAGGCCGCTGCGGAAGCGATTGATAAGGAATTAAACGGATAATCAAATACATATATAAAAGAGACTGTGTATCAGTCTCTTTTATATGATAAATTTTATGTATGGAAAAAGGAAGTGAACAGATGGAGTATATTTATCAGTTTTTAATCATTCTTTCTGTAACATTTGCAGGCGAAATTCTTCATTATTTTATTCCGATACCTGTTCCGGCAAGTATATACGGACTTCTTATTATGCTTTTGCTTTTGTGTCTGCGTATAGTAAAACTCAGACAAGTAGAAAAAGCTGCGGATTTTATGATTGAGATAATGCCGCTTATGTTTATTCCGGGCGGCGTGGGGCTTGTTACGGCATGGGTTGATTTAAAGCCGATAATTATACCCGTTACGGTAATAACAGTGCTGGTGACAATTATTGTGATGGCTGTAACAGGAAAGGTAACGGAGCTTGTTATGTATATAGACAGAAAATGGGGGAGCGCAAATGAACGTCATAATGACTGAAAGTCTCTTTTTCGGAGCCTTTATAAGTATAATATGTTATCTTGTCGGAATACTTGTAAGAAAAAAGTTCTCTGTGCTTAATCCGTTGCTGATATCTATTGTGCTGGTAATATTTTTTATAAAAATATTTAATATAGACTATGAAACCTATAACCTAGGTGCGAAATATATAAGCTATCTTTTAACACCTGCAACAGTTTGTCTGTCTATACCATTATACAGACAGATAAATATATTGAAAACGCATGTAAAAGAAGTGTTTATCGGTATTTTTGCCGGAGTACTGGCAAGTATGGGAAGTGTGCTGTTAATGTCATATTTGTTTGGTCTGACGCATGAACAGTATGTAACGCTGCTGCCTAAATCAATAACAACTGCTATTGGTATGGGAGTAAGTGAGGAGCTTGGCGGCATACAGACAATAACTGTTGCTGTTATAATAGTGACCGGCGTAATAGGAAATATAATCGCGGAGTGGGTGATAAAGCTATTCAGAATAAAAGAACCTGTTGCTAAAGGCCTTGCAATAGGAACAGCGTCACATGCAATAGGAACAACAAAAGCTCTTGAAATAGGTGAAATAGAAGGCGCAATGAGCAGTCTTTCAGTAGCCGTGGCAGGTCTGATGACGGTGGCAGCCGCATCTTTTTTTGCTAATCTGCTTTAAACTCATTAAAAGCATCTAAAAGTTTTGAGTAAATATCATCATAGTTCTCTCGGTAGAAACGCGCCATGCGCTCTGCTTCATCTCTGGAACCGGCATAAAGCTGGAGATTAAGAAGCGGTGTATTGTCATCATCATAAAGCTGACATTCCGCGCAGTACTCGTCTTTTCGTATAGGTGTTATACCGCTTCGGACAGCGTTTCTTCTGCGTTCCTCTCTAAAAAGCTCTTTTACAGAATTATCAATGGGCTCACGTATATATATGGGTATATTTGAGGTAAAGAAATCTTCAGCATTCATACCTTTTTGAGTTATTTCATATTTTTGATTGTGTCCGCCTTCAATAAATGAGTTTACATGCTTTGTTTTAATTAGATTGTTAAGTGCCACTTGAAAATCATTGTAGTTAATGTTACAATTATCTAGAATAAGGTTAATAAGCTCATTATATGGAATAGCATTGTCAACCTTGCTTAGTGTATACAGTATTATAAATTGTATTAGTACGGAATCGTCAATTTCCTTTTGATAAAGCATAATTTTTCCTCCTGTGTGCAGTTTATTATATATAGTATAGCACAATTAAATAAAAAATGGTAGAGTAATTTTAAAAATAGGAGAAGAAATATGCCAAAGAAATTA
>CAJUFV010000292.1 GCA_910585795.1 uncultured Clostridia bacterium
AAAATGGTGTATAATATATTTATTAAAAGTTGTGAGGAGAGATTAAAATGGAAAAGGTCAAAATATGGACTCAGGACATTACCATACCTACATATGAAATCGGAACATACAATAAAATACCAATGTTTCTTGAAAAAAGAGTATATCAGGGAAGCTCCGGCAGAGTTTATCCCCACCCTGTATGTGAAAGCGTATCGGATACAAAGACAGATAAGACATATACGGCAATATATCTTGAAAACGAATATCTCCTTATTATGGTTCTCCCTGAAATAGGAGGCAAAATACAGCGTATACTTGATAAAACCAACAATTATGACGCTGTTTATTATAATGAGGTAATAAAACCAGCACTTGTAGGCCTAGCCGGCCCTTGGGTCAGCGGAGGAATCGAATTCAACTGGCCGCAGCACCACCGTCCGTCTACATTTGACCCTATTGACTATACCATACGTGAAAACGAAGACGGCAGCGCGACCATTCTGGTAAGTGAAATTGAAAAAATGCACCGTACAAAAGGTATGGCAAAATATACTCTTTATCCCGGAAAAGCCTATCTTGAAATAAAAGGCCAGCTTTATAACCAAACCGACAGACCGCAGACATTTCTATGGTGGGCAAATCCTGCTGTCGCTGTAAATGAATATACTAAATCTGTTTTTCCGCCTGACGTTCACGCGGTTATGGACCACGGCAAACGAGATGTTTCACGCTTTCCTATTTCAACCAGTACATACTATAAAATGGATTACAGTGAAGGCGTTGATATTTCACGCTACAAAAACATTCCAGTCCCCACATCTTATATGGCGTATCATTCCGACTATGATTTCATCGGCAATTATGATTATCAGAAAGATGCCGGCCTTCTTCATATCGCGGACCATCATATATCTCCAGGAAAAAAACAGTGGACATGGGGCTGCGGTGATTTCGGCAAGGCATGGGACAGAAACCTTACCGACGAAAACGGACCTTACATTGAACTCATGACAGGCATGTTCACTGATAATCAGCCGGATTTTACATTCATCATGCCATACGAGGAAAAAACCTTTACACAATATTTCCTTCCATATAAAGCTGTAGGTGCTGTAAAAAACGCGACACTTAAGGCTGCCATTAATCTGGAGGTAATAAATAATAACGCTTTTATCAGCGTCTACTCTCCGGAAGTTCTTAAAGTAAATATATCGCTTTCCGGAAGAATTGAAAAATATATTAACGAAAACCTCACACTTTCGCCTGAAAATCCATTTACCTCAGTAATTACGCTTTCCGGCGATATTGATACGGACCTTACACTTTCCATCAGAGACGAGAATGGAAAGACCATCTGCTCATATACTCCTCTTCCTGAAGCTTATGAACATACTCCAGCGCCAGCCGAAAAATGTGACAGTCCCGACAATATTCTTTCACTCGAAGAATTATATCTTACAGCACTGCACCTTGAGCAATATCGTCATGCCACATATAATCCTGAAGATTATTATATTGAGGGATTAAAGCGTGACAAAACGGATATACGGCTTAATAATGCTTATGGAAGATATTTATATAATAAAGGGGAATTTGAAAAAGCTGAGCATTTATTTAAGGAGTCCATAAAAAAATCAACATGGAAAAATCCTAATCCATATGACTGCGAACCATATTATAACCTTGGCCTTGCTTTAAGAAAGCAAAATAAATTTGATGAAGCATATGATGCGTTCTATAAATCAATATGGTCAGGAAACATGCAGGATAAAGGTTTTTATCAGCTGGCATGCCTGTCGGCTTTAAACGGGAATTTTACTAAAGCGCTTGAATTTGTTGAGCAGTCCTTGGTTAAAGGCAGTCACAATCTTAAAGCGCTTAATCTAAAAACAACACTGCTGCGTCTTTCCGGTAAGCTTGCAGACGCAAAAGTTTCCGCCCTTGAAACCATGCGTATTGACCCGTTAAATTACGGATGCAGATATGAGCTGTACCGAATTACAAGTGATTTTTCTGTATTGAATGAGCTCACCATAATTATGAGAAATGACGTCGACAATTATATAGAGCTTTCACTTGATTATAATGAATTCGGACTATACGACGAGGCGGCAAAGGTACTCGCGCTTATTTCTCAGGCCGACAGACCAATGCTTCATTATTATATGGCATATTACTCAAAAAGCGATGTGGAGCTTGAGGTCGCGTCAAAATGCAATTTTGATTATTGTTTCCCTGTACGGCTTAACGACATACTTGTTTTAAAATATGCCGTTACCCATAACAGTAAGGATGCAACCGCTCCGTACCTTCTCGGTAATCTACTATATGACAAGGGTCAATGGGAAAACGCGTTCAAATACTGGTCTTTGTCAAATGAGCTTGATTCTTCAAATCCTATTGTCCACAGAAACCTCTCACTCGCATACTTCAACAAGCTTCATGATGAAGATAAGTCATTAATCGAAATGGAACGCGCGTTCAGGCTTGCCGGCGATAATTCACGTATTCTTTACGAGCTTGACCAGCTCTATAAACAGACAAACTTCCCCGTAAAGAAAAGACTTAAGCTTCTGTCGGACAATATAGAGCTTGTTAATGAACGTGATGACCTTTATACGGAATTTGTCACGCTTCTTAACTGCGAGGGATACTATGATAAAGCGTTCAAAGCAATAAACGCGCGCTGTTTCCATCCATGGGAAGGCGGCGAAGGCAAAATTACAGCTCAATATAAAAAAGCGCTTATGGGGCTTGCTTATGAGTGTATTATCAACGGTGATTATGAAAGCTCCAATGACTATTTGCAACAGGCCCTTGTATATCCTGAAAATCTTGGTGAAGGCAAATTATACGGCACGCTTGACAATGACATATACTATATGCTTGGACTGACATATGAAAAAATCGACTATATTGAGGCGGTAAAATATTATGAGCTTGCAATGAAAGGTCACGGCGAATTGTCCGCAGCAATATACTATAACGACCAGCCGCCTGAAATGCTTTTCTATCAGGCTCTTGCTGCTAAAGCTCTTGGAGACTCACGCTGCGCGCTAAGTAAATTTAACAGACTTATATCTTACGGACTGGAGCATATGAACGATAATGTTCAGATTGATTATTTTGCAGTATCACTTCCGGATTTTCTGATATTTGATACAAATTTAAACCGTAAAAATTTTGTAAACTGTTCTTTTTTGACAGCGCTTGGATATATTGGTCTTAACGACTTCAAACACGCCGCAAAATATACTGACGCCGGTCTGAGCCAAGATGTATCACATCAGGGACTAATTGAAATATCTAAATTTACAGAAAGGACTTAATACCAATGAATTCAATAGATTTATCGGGCACATGGAGATATGAAACAGATGAGGACAACATTGGAATAAGCGAAAAATTTTTTGAAAGAACACTTAAACATGAAAACTTTATTTTGCCCGGCGACGCCTGTCTTAATAAAATCGGAAAAAAGCTCACGCCTTTTACAGAGCTTTCCTATGAGGCGGTACGCTCACTTCGTCCGGCCTATGAATATATAGGAGTGTTATGGTTACAGCGTGAATTCATTCTTCCGCCAGAATATACCGATAAATATATTACGCTCTTTTTAGAACGTGTTAATATCGCCTCAGAGCTTTGGCTTGACGGAAGAAAAATTGACAGACAAATTATAGAAATTACCACTCCTCATATATACAATCTCACAGGTAAACTCACCAGCGGCAAACACACAATAACACTGCGTATTGATAATAGTAATCTTCTTAATATTGACGGTATGGCAAGCGGCTATTCTGTAGATACTCAATCCATATGGAATGGCGTAATCGGAAAACTAGAAATAAGAATTGAGGATATTTTTCATATGTCTAATATACAGGTTTTTCCTAAGGAAAAATCTGTGCATATAAAATTGACAGCCCATTCAGACTGCCTGAAGCCCAATGATAGACGCGATGTTTTATTTAGAGTATCCGCCATATCCCCTAATGGAATCAAATTAAAGCCTAAAATTTTCAAATCAGTCTTATATAATAAAAAACAAATCATTCACCTCTACTATCCGATAAAAAACCCTGAATACTGGGACGAATTTAATCCGGCGCTTTATGAGCTCAATATTACAATGCTGTATGAAAAAGAAACAGATAATAAAACTGTTCCCTTCGGTATGCGAATCGTGTCCGCAAAAGGACGTGATTTTATAATTAACGGCAGAAAAACCGCGTTTCGCGGAACCCTTGACTGCGGAATATATCCTCTTACCGGCTATCCGCCTACAGACCTAGAAACATGGCTGAAAACCTTTAAAACAGTAAAAGATTACGGACTTAACCATGTGCGTTTTCATGCATGGTGTCCTCCGGACATTGCATTTACCGCCGCAGATATAGTTGGTATCTATGTACTTGCTGAAATGCCTCTCTGGCTCAACGTAGATGTATGCGCGCTGTCAACAGGCGATGATTCCATACATATGACCTATTACCAAAATGAAGCTATAAACATTTCTGAAACATTTGGTAATCATCCGTCCTTTGTAATGTTCTCAAACGGAAATGAGCTTCTCGGTGATTTTGAAATGCTTGAAAAAATAACAACACAGATAAAAGCTCTCGACAACAGACGCTTATACACACTCACATCAAATTTCGACAGACCACTGACTCCTGCTGATGACTATTTCTCAGCATTCGAAGCGGCCGGCAACAGAATCAGAGTACAGGTCTTTCATGATATCGTTTCAGAGCATACACGCCTCTCCTATGATAAAGCTATACATGCCCTTAATGTGCCTGTAATATCGTTTGAGGTCGGACAATACTGTGTTTATCCTGATGTGGACAGCATTTCAGACTATACAGGCAGTCTGGTTCCCGCGAATTTTGAGTTTATAAAACAGGAAATGATAAAGCACAACATATATCATATGCTTGAAGCATATAAAAAAGCATCAGGACATTTCGCCGCTCTCATGTATAAGGAAGAAATTGAAGCGTCTTTAAGAACACATCATATGGGAGGTTTTGAGCTTCTCGGTCTTGCAGATTACACAGGACAGGGTACTGCTACAATTGGCTTACTTGATGTTTTCTGGAACAGTAAAAATATCATTTCTCCTGAACAATTCCGCCATTTCTGCTCACCTGTTGTTCCTCTTATGAAGGCTGACCGAATATTTAAAAATACTGACAAATTTAAAGCAGAATTTGATTTATACGATTACGGAAAAGAAAAACAATCATTACCTGTTTATAGATTATCACTTTATGAAGATAACAATAAAATATATGAAACAGTAACCAGAAAAAAATCAGTATCCTTCGCCCTGGATTTTATTACAACACCTTCTATGATAAAAGCGGCGCTTACTGTCGGTGAATATACAAATTTCTGGAATATATTTGTATACACTGATAACAACACAGAGTGCTCAGTGCCTGTTATCACAGATATGGGTAATGAATTCCATTCAATTTACGAAAACGGAGGGAAAGCTATTTTTATAATGAATAAAAATAATCTCGCAAATCCCATAGAAGGACTGTTCAAGCCAACCTTCTGGTCTCCGGCCCATTTCCCGTCTGAACGAGCCTGTGGTATTATATGCAATGAAAATCATAATATATTTAAGGAATTCCCAACATCTGCATACGCCGATTTCCAATGGAAGCATCCGATTGACCATTCAACAGCAGCCGATGTTTCATTCCTGCCTGAGAATTTTGAGTTTATAGTAGAGCCTGTCCCCAATTTTTACAGCAACGCGCGTCGTTCACCTCTATTTGAAGCAAAGGTAGGAAAAGCAGATATTCTATTTTGCGGCTTTGATTTAAATGTAAAAAATAATACTGTAAAGGCATTAAAAAACAGTATATTTAAATATGTTTCGTCACAGGAATTCACACCGAAGCAGAAGCTTGATATTGACGCAATGCACAAAATATTTAAATAACAAATAAAAATGAGTGTTCCCGCACAAGAACACTCATTTTTATTTTGGAAATATACCCTTTTATCCTAATTCCCTTACATCTACATTATAATGCATATTCCCTCATAAATCAACAACATTACAACACAGTAAATAAAATGTAAGAGTTTAAAATTGTTTTTGTAATATGCAGGAAACAATTATGCTGATGTTTTCCATAATCCATGCAAATTACAGTATGAATATATTGTTACAGGTACATTCTCAGGAATTTCAAAAATAGCTATCGGGTCATCACCCTTTTTCAGACTGACACGATGAGCCGAATATTTGCTCTTTACCTCTACCCATAAAATGCTATGCTCACTGCTCATGGGATGGAGAACACGTCCAACACAAACAGTCAGCAAATTGCCTTCACGCTTCACCACCGGCATATGCTTTTCTTCAAGAGCTACCATTTCATTCGCCTTTAGCAATTCCATACTTTCCCCACAGCATATCAGCTCATCACAGCATTGCGGAGTAATAGCCTCAAGAATAGCGTCACATTGATTGCACTTGTAAAATTTAGGCTCATATACCACTATTAAATTTACCTCCGTACGGGACAAGTTCAAGTCTGATAAAATAACCCTGATTATGCTTACATACTGGACATGTCATCGGCGCCTGCTTACCTGTTACCACATGACCACAGTTCAGGCACATAAAACCTGTTTCCGTACTTGAAACAAACAGTTCATTCTTCTCAATAAGATTTAGAAAATGCGCGAAACGGTCACTATGAAGCTTTTCAATTTTAGCAATTTCATTAAATGAATACGCAACCGCCGAAAAGCCTTCTTTTTCTGCTGTTTCTCCAAAGCTTTTATATACCTGTTCATACTCCTTGCGCTCATTATCACGCGCATTTCTTAAAATAGTCTTTATATCATTATATGTTTCTATCGGATACGCGGCGTCAATCGTCAGTTCCTCTCCAGACAATTCCTTCAAATGGTCAAAAAATATTTCCGCATGCTCTTTTTCCTGTTCAGCAGTAAAGTTAAACACAGCTTCAACTACATATAAATTCTGTTTCCGCGCTGCCTGCGCCGCGAACGTATAACGATTTCTGGCCTGACTTTCTCCCGCGAAAGCTCTCATAAGATTTTTATGAGTTTCACTTGCTTTTAAATCCATACTTATCTTCCTTTCTTTTTTCTTTAGTATTTACCCATAATTATGTATTTATACTAAAATTTCTCCGAAAAGAAAATAAACGCAAGCGCCAGAAGCAGCAGCTTATCATCGCAGTCATCCGCAAGCAAAACAAACGCAACAACAAGCAGTATTAAATCATCTGAAGCAATATTTTCCAAAAGTCCGCCCAATATACCGTCATGCTTTTCCTCTCTCTTTTTAGGCGGTGCCGGCGGTGGCGGCGCCGGCTTTGCCGGTGGTTCCTCATTATGCCGTATTATTGGTTTAGGCATATCATTATAGCTGTATGTTTTGTACATATTTTACCACCTCCGCTATAATTTATTTTCTCAAAAACTTTGTCAGATTAGTCAATCCCAGTAACTTTACCGCTGAATCGATTGAATGCTGTCTGCCAGTTCGCATATATGGTCGCAATGACATAAGTAAATTGGTCCTTGGGTCATTTCTGTTATTTGTCATACTTTCCACAATACTTTTCAACTGCATAACCTGATTTAAACTGTCAGCATTAAATCCGGTATCAGAAGAATCACTTGAAGCCGACAATGTGCCCATAACATTTCTGATTTTATCCTCTGCGTCATCACCAAGAATATTCTTTAACGTGTCTATCGCATCAGCCATTTTATATCACTCCCTATAAATTCTTCATAATTTTCATTAAATCAGATGTAGAAAGGCCAGAAATCTTTTTTTTCACATCTTCAGGATTAAGCTTTGAAAATTCTCTCATAAGCTGTTCCTTATCTGATGCGTTTATATGATTTTTCAATCTTTTACCATCTGCTGAATTTAAAAATTTATTTATTTCTCTAAGCTGATTCTCATCAAAATCCTTTAATATTTTTTCAAACTTATTCATATTAATACCTTCCCCTCTCACAACA
>CAJUFV010000293.1 GCA_910585795.1 uncultured Clostridia bacterium
TATTGACTGTCTTAATAAAACCACGCTGATATTTTATATTATATCTACCAAATACATAAAAAATTTAATACAGGAGCAACAGTGTGCTTTTTCATATATAAAAACACGTACTTTATTCACATACTACTATTTTTGTTTATTTGTCTATAAATGACAGCATGGTTTTTATACATTGCTTCGGCAACACTTTTTTTATTAAAGCAACTACAAATGAAGAATTTAAAAATTGATGCGCTGGACAAGAATAAAGCGAAACTTTTACAGATACTGCTAAGTACAAAAACCAAATTGCCCAGATACTTGAAAATATTTCAAAAATTAATAGTAATGATAAAAAGAAATTTTAAATCGTAAAAAATTAAAAACAGATTTTATATATATTTAGAAAACACTCTTCAGAATGACTCAATGCTTCGCGATAAAATGTTCGAGTATATTGAATGCTGTGAAAATATTAGTTTAAAAGAAATGTATAAAATATGCTTTGGAAGAATGATTGATTGCTTTGATAATTTTCATAAATTTAGAAAGAATAAAATTTTAAAGCGGTATTGCAAACCTTGTAGAAAAATGTTATACTATAAAAAACAATTTATGGAGGAAAAGATATGCAAAACGAAACCGTAATAGTACTTGACTTCGGAGGTCAGTACAATCAACTGATTGCACGGCGTGTTCGCGAGTGCAATGTGTACTGTGAGGTTATGTCATATAAAAATTCTATTGAAAAAATAAAGGAAAAAAATCCTGTCGGTATTATCTTTACAGGCGGTCCAAACAGCGTTTATGATGAAAAATCGCCTCATTATGATAAGGAAATTTTTGAACTTGGTATTCCGATTTTAGGTATATGCTACGGTTGTCATCTCATGGCATACAGTCTTGGCGGTCATGTTGACACCGCACCTGTCGGTGAATACGGAAAAACAGAAATTACGACTTCTGACAGTCTGCTGTTTGACGGTGTGGACAAGAACACTGTTGTATGGATGAGTCATACGGACTACATAGATAAAATCCCCGAAGGCTTTAAAATTACCGCATATTCAAAAGATTGTCCCTGCGCGGCATATGAAAATGCCGACAAAAAGCTATATGCCGTTCAGTATCATCCTGAAGTAAATCACTCGATTCAGGGACAGCAAATGTTAAAAAATTTTTTATATAATATATGCGGTTGTAAAGGCGACTGGATAATGAGTGATTTTGCAAAACGTTCAATAGAAGCACTGCGCAACAAAATAGGAAATGGAAAAGTCCTCTGCGCGCTTTCCGGCGGTGTCGATTCTTCTGTTGCCGCTGTAATGCTTCATAAAGCTGTCGGAAAACAGTTAACATGTGTGTTTGTTGATAACGGCCTTCTTCGAAAAAATGAAGGTGATGAGGTCGAAAGTCTGTTTAGAAAACAGTTTGATATTAACCTCATCCGCGCTAATGCACAGGAAAAATTTTTAGGTAAGCTTAAAGGTGTAATAGAGCCTGAAAAAAAACGTAAAATAATAGGTGAAGAATTTATCCGTATTTTTGAGACAGAGGCAAAAAAAATCGGTACAGTTGATTTTCTTGTTCAGGGTACAATTTATCCCGATGTCATAGAAAGCGGCGCCGGTGACGCGGCTGTAATCAAAAGTCATCATAATGTCGGCGGCTTGCCGGAACACGTTGACTTTAAGGAAATCATTGAACCGCTTCGTGATTTGTTTAAGGACGAGGTTCGTCAACTTGGTATAGAGCTTGGACTTCCTGAAAAATTTGTATGGCGTCAACCCTTCCCCGGGCCAGGACTTGCAGTACGAGTTATTGGCGAAATAACCGAGGACAAGCTTGCAATACTTCGTGACGCTGACGCAATTTTCCGTGAGGAAATTGCAAATGCAGAACTTAACAAAAGTATAAATCAGTATTTTGCAGTAATCACTGATATGCGCAGTGTTGGTGTTATGGGCGACAGCAGAACGTATGATTATACACTTGCGCTCCGCGCTGTTACAACTACTGATTTTATGACTGCTGACTGGGCGCGTATTCCGTATGACGTATTGGAAAAAGCATCAAATCGTATTGTTAATGAAGTAAAACATGTTAATCGTCTTGTATATGATATTACTTCAAAACCTCCTGCAACAATTGAGTGGGAATAACGATAAAAACATCAGAAATGCCGTATTTATGCGGTTTTCTGATGTTTATTTTTGTTTGTGGCTCTATTTTGGCTCTAATCTATTTCAGGACGCATATTTTCAAGTTCATCAGCAAGTTCCCTGTGCTTGTTCGGATATAAATGTCCGTATGTGTTTAACGTGGTTTCAACATTCTCGTGTCCAAGCCGTTCCGATATGATGAGAATGTTATACCCTTTTTCTATCAGCATTGAAGCGTGAGAATGACGAATATCGTGTACCCGAATATTTTTAACTCCTGCTATTTCGGCGCAGCGTTTCATTTCTGTATTCAGATGATGTTTTGTAAAATAAAATATGCGCTCATCAGCCTGTATCTCATAAACAGAGTTCATATATTCGTATATTTCATTATAAAGAAATTCGGGTATCGTTACCGTCCTGTTTCCCTTTGGCGTTTTTGGCGGAGAAACAATATCCTTTCCGTCAAGCCTTGTAAAGCTTTTGTTTATAACGATAGATTTATCAGGCAATATGTCTGCAGGAGTCAGAGCGAGAAGCTCCCCCGAACGCATACCCGTCCAGAATAAAATCTCAAATGCGAGTTTGCTTGCAGGTTTATCTTCGGCGGCGATAAATTTTTCAAACTCATCTACAGTCCATATATTCATTTCCGAGGCTTGTTTCTTTCCTACACTACCGGCAATATGGCAAGGGTTTTTTGGTAAGTCGTAGTATTTCACAGCATAATTGAATACTGCCGAAAGCTGATTGTTTATAGTTTTAATATATGTAGGCGAATATTCGCCGCTCAGCAATACCTCATTCTGCCATTTGCGGATTGTTGAGGGCGTTATATCCTTTATTTGCAACCGTCCGAGATACGGCGTTATTTTCGTGTCAAATAGATATTGCTTGTTGGATATAGTTGTTTCTCGTAGGCGAGTTTTCATATCGCCGAAGTATTCCTCCACAAGCGTTTTGAAAGTAATATCACTATTCTTTTGTTCATTGGCGAGAAAATCCCTCTCAAATTCTTTCGCTTCCCTCTGCGTGGCGAAGCCTCGTTTTTTCTTTTTATGCTTTATACCCTGCCAATCGGTATAGTAGAACATAGCATACCAAGTTCCTCGTTCCTTGTCCTTGTATGCAGGCATTCGGATCACCTCCTTGCTCAAAAATAAAACCCACCCAATATTTAAGGGTGGGCGCTATGTACGATTACAAAATATATTTGCTCAATACCCTGTTGAACGCTGCTACGTCAAAACTGCCCTTGAATTCAAATCTGACGTGTCCCAAACCTGAAAACCACAAATCAAGCTCGCTGTCTAAATCCAATACGCCGGCACTCTCAACAGAGAACGCTTGTACTTTGCTATAAGGAAGCGAAGTATAATCTTTTTTTGTACCTGTCAATCCCTGAACATTTATAGAGATAACACGCTTGTCTGTAAAGATAACCATATCCCTGACAGTTTGGAATGCCGAGATTACGGTTTCACCATCAACCAACATCATTGAAACGGCTTTCTCCCCGTCTGCGATGTTGATAGGCTTTAATTTCATAAATGCCGCATTTTTGAAATCAATCATAGTTAATTTCCTCCTTTTTATTTATCATTTTGTTATTTTATAACCTTGTTCGTTAGAATACAACTCTCTATTGCTTTCGACAGTTCCGCCCTATTACAATACGATTACGCCCGTAAGAAAGGAGGGTTTTCTATGCGTGAAGAATTGTACTTAAAACTGAAAGAAATTATCAGTACAATGTCCGATGATGAGCTGGACAAACTTATTGATTTTTTGCTTTCCTTAAAAGCTCCGCATAATCAATAAGCTTTTTCAAATCCTCATCGGTAAGCTGTTCGGATAATCTCAAAACAGTTTCTTGCTTTTCACTCAAAGGCAGTTCTATATGAACTGCCTTTTCTGGCTCTAAATAGTTTTTGAATATAGTTCTTAGCTCGTCTTCGTCAGCGTGGAAACGCTCTTCGTATAAAGCAAGGTCACTAATTTTCTGCGTATAATCCATAAAAAAACCTATTAAACGCTCACGAGGTTGATTTAATTCCTTTGATAGTTTATATATACTCTGTTCTAACCAACCACTTATTTGAGGTTCTTCGCTTTTTAGAAGATAATCAGTTGAAACTCCAAAAAACTCGGCTATTTTATCAATGTATTTCATATAGGATTTGGTTGTACCTTTTTTCCATTCACTTATAGCCTGTTTTCTAACTCCAATAGCATTAGCAAATTCTTGTTGCTCTATATTGTTTTCTTTTAGCAAGCTCATTATTTTGTATAAAGCATCCAAATAAAACACCTCCTATTTGTGAAACATTGATAAAGTTATAATTTTTAGAACTAAATTATTGACAGTTCTAAAAATTAGGATTATAATAAACACATAATACAAATGTGAAATGATTTCAGCATACACAGATTTGTATTACGAAAGTTTTTTAAGGAGTGATGAAAATTGGGAAATAACCACAATTTTAACCACTTTACAGGTAAAAGAAAGCCAAACAAACACGCCAAACGCAAGAAAGGCGTCAGAGCAAAACATCAGCATAAAAACAAGTATGAGCGTTTCTGCAAAGCTCCCGAAGCAAAGAGTTGTAATCTTTACTGGGATACCTTTAGCGAAGAAGAGAAAGCGCAACTTGCTGACAAATTATATCCGTTTATAGCGAAACGGTTAGCTGATGAATTTGAAACTGCCGAGGCTAATCTTGACTTTGATTTTGATAGTAAGTCTGATGATATTTCCTAAGAATGCCTAATGTGGTTTTCGCGGCAATCCTTTTAATATGAAAAGTAAGCGTATCCCCTTCGGTTGCTTGCTTTTCCTTGAAGGAGTTTTGTATATCGTTTGAAAACTCATCAAAACTCATCAAAACTCTTGTCGGGATTGTATGTGCTCATATAAATCACTACCTTAAAAATATTTACATTCCATATAAGTATATCACAAATGTGAAAAATGTCAATTCATTTTGTGAGGAAAGGAGGCAAATCCAAATGAAAAAAGTATTGCCCGGTTGGTGCAAAGAGGTTAAAAAGGCTCTTATCGACAAGGATATGAATATTAACGACCTTGCAAACGAGCTCAAATATTCACGGGAATACATTTCGATTGTAATTAACGGACGGCTTAATTCGCCTGAAATGCAAAAGCAGATTTGCGATTATTTGGGCGTTGCCTCTGAGTAGTTTCTTTGTACCTTAATTTTATCACGAAAGGCGGGTGAAATAAATGGGATGTTCCCCAACGAAAGCCGCAAGTAATATGTATTGCAAATGTAGAATGGCGGCGGCAAAATACAATGACAAACTAAACAGCCGTGAGGGTGCGGCGGAATTACTCGGTTTATCGCCCTCAACGCTTGCAAGCTATGAGCTTGATTTGACAAAGGTAGTACCTGTTGAAAATATCGCTCTAATGGCTGATGTATATAATGCGCCTGAGTTGAGGCGGTGGTACTGTACGAATGTGTGTCCGCTCGGTGAGGATATGCCGAAGCTGGAACTTGCCGAACTCGACAGGATAACGGTCAGAACGCTTGCTACATTGAAAAACATATCGGAAATTAAGGATGATTTGATTGACATAGCGGCTGACGGAGTTATCTCGCCCGATGAAAAGCCGAGGCTTAACAATATTATTGAAACATTGAAAGAGGTATCGGCAGTTGCTCAAACACTTATGATTTGGGCGGAAAAGAATGTTAAAGAATAGGAGTTGATGATGTATGGCGAAATCAAAAGCAAGAACAATCGAAGTGTATGATGTCAACGACATTATGGCAATGCTCGATTGCTCGAAAAGCTATGCGTATGGCATTATAAAAAAACTCCGTGAAGAAATTGAGCAGTTGGGATATTTGAATATTGTCCCGGCAGGCAAAATACAGAAATCGTATTTTGATAAACGCCTCATCTGCTCAGAAGTGGAGGCTAATGTATGCGTAAAATAAAATCAAAATGCGGCTATATCGTTTATGAGGCGACAGCTTTTGAAACAATGAGGCTCGGCGGCATTGGTGTATGTGATGAATGTAATACTGCTTCGTTGAACGGTTATCTTGTGCCGGTGCTAAATCATTATATGTGTCCCTCGTGTTATGCAGAATGGAACGAAAGAGCTATATACTATCCCGAGGACATTCCTCACGAGGAGCGAGTAGCCGAATATTACGAAAAGATAATACCTACCGAAGAAACGGAGGTATGCGTATGAGTACAATGACGAAAACGGATTGTTTCGCTTATCGTGAAAACAAATGCAGTATTCTCAAAGAGAGATATTGCGACCGTGAAAAATGCAATTTCTATAGAAAGGCGGAGGCGAAAGATTTGAAACAGCCAAAAAAGTTGACAAGGGCACAAAAGATATTCCTCAGCAGTAAAAAGTTAAAACCCGATTGTTGGATGCTTGTTGAGGAAACTTCGGAAGCCTTAATCATATATAGCAAAAAAACTAAAAAAGTAAAGGAGGTCAAAAAGTAGTGGGATTTTTCAGAACTTGCCCGGATTGCGGTAGCAATCTGGACCCGAACGAAAAGTGCGATTGTCAAAATAAGAACGAAAAGGAGGCTACCTGCTATGATGAGGCAGAGAAAAATCGAGTTGCAGAGAAAGCGTCGTAGAGCGGCAATAATAGCGGCTGTGGTATTGGCGATAATCGTTATTGCGGCGGTATGTGCTTCAAAATCAGATAACAGCGTTGAAGCCGAAACAGATACATATATCGAGTATTGCGTAAAGCCCGGCGATACGTTATGGGATATTGCAAAAGAGCACAGCAATAACAATGTTGATTTGAGAGTTTTCATAAGAGAGATTGAGGAAAAAAATCAACTGTCAAGCACATTTATCTACATTGGCGATACGCTGCTTATTCCTGCAAGGTATAACGGTGGTTGATATGGAAAAGTGTTATAAAAAGAAAGAGTGCTCTGTGCAAAACACAAGAACACCCGATTGACAATTCTTATTATAACACTTCCACGAAGAAAAAGCAAGTATTTTTTTGAAGTTAGGAGGTGTTTTTCTATGTGTGATATTTGTCTTTCCTCTCCTTGTCTACCGAGGTGTCCGAATGCACCCGAGCCGCGAGCAGTGTATAACTGTGAGGAATGCGGCGAAGCCATAAGAGAGGACGACGAATACCTTGATGAAAATGTTAAGGTTTGCAGGGGGTGTATCGAGAATATGTCGGCTTTGGAATTGCTTGACATTCTTGAAATCAGCTTCCGAACGGCAGAAGCTGAGGAACCTGACTATGACGATTACGATTAAGAAAGGAAAATTTGTATGAGCGAAAATGGAAATGTAAAAGAAACGGCGGTTATTCCTGCCGAAAATGCGGAAGCGGTTGAAAAAAACAGCCTAATTGTTGTTAAGCAGCTTCCCGTTATCGAGGAACAGCTAAAAACAATAAGAGCGGATATTGAGCATAAGGTATCGGGAGTATTGGCTCTTGAATGTACCGAGGGAACGGTTAAGGCAATCAAGGTATTGCGTGCAGACTTGAACAAGGATTTCAAAGACCTTGAAGAACGCCGCAAATTTGTTAAAAGCAAAATCCTTGAGCCGTATGAGAATTTCGAGGCGGTTTATAAAGAGTGTGTAACCGAGATATTCAAGGGTGCAGATACCGAATTGAAAAAGCGTATTGATGAAGTCGAAAACAATCTGAAATTCGAGAAGCGCAAAGAGATTGAGGACTACTTCAACGAGTATGCGGCAAGCAAAAATATTGATTTTGTAGGTTTCTTTGACGCCCATATCAATGTTACTATGTCAGCCTCAAAGAAAAGTCTGCAGGAGCAGGTCAAGGCGTTTATTGACCGTATATGCGACGACCTTACGTTGATTGACACACAGGAGCATAAAGAGGAAATCCTTGTTGAATACAAAAACAGCCTAAATGCTTCCGCTTCGATTACAACAGTTGTTGCCCGACACAAGGCGATTGATGATGAAAAGGCAAAGGCTGAACAGGCTGAACAGTTTAAGCAGGAACAGCAAAAAACTGTTGAAAAGGTAAATGCGGCGGCACAGGCTGAGAACGCTCCGCTGTCAGCACCGAAAACGGCAGAAGCCGACCCGATTATTATAATGAAAATCGGCAATACACGCATTAAGGCGAAAAAGTCTGATTGCGTAATATTGAAAAACTTACTTTCAAATGGTAAATATGAAATTCTTAAATAATAACAGGAGGATTTGAGTTATGGCAAACATTATGGATTTATTTTCACAGGCAGAGGTTGTCGATGTAAAATTTGACATCGACAAAGCAAAGGGGATTTTTGAGCGCATTAAACAGGCGCAGGATGCCGTTGGCGGCAGACCGAGATTGAAAGCAAAAGTCGGCTCGGGAGGCGTTAAGGTATTTCAGTTCACAAACGGAAGCAAAGACATTGTTATGGAGAAGTTTCAGGGAATTATCATCGCTCATCATAAAAGCAATGCGTTATTCCCTGCGGCCGCTGATGATGAGGTCGAAGCTATGAACAAGCCTCCTGTCTGTGCTTCTACAGACGGTATAACAGGCGTTGTGCGTGAAACGGGCGAATGCAGAAATTGTGAGGATTGTCCTCATAACATATTCGGAACGGACGGAAAAGGTAAAGAATGTAAGAATATGCACCGCCTCTACATACTTATGGAGGGTTGTCCGATACCTGTTACCTTATCGCTTCCGCCTACAAGTCTTGAATTGTGGCGAAATTACGCTCTTATGGACGTTGCCGCCGCAGGACTTGATATGATGGAAGTCGTAACAGAATTCGGATTGACAAACGAGGTCAACGAGGCAGGGCAAAAGTATTCGATTGTGAATTTCAGGATTGTCGGAAAGGTCAGCGAGGAAGTCAAAGCTATTTGTGCAGATATGGGCGGAGCAATCGAACAGAGCCCTCGTCTTGCAATAGCGGCAGATGAATATAATCGTGAGCCTACACCCGTTTTAGAACAGGCAGATGAGGAGGACGACAAACTTCCTGATTGGGACGCTGAGAATGCCGAAGCCAAAGGCGAGCCGTCAGAGGTTGAAACAGCTTCCGAAGGCGAAAGCGAAAACGGCGCCGAGCCGGAAGAGGTTGACATTGATAACCTATAATATCATCAGCACAGGCTCACAGGGAAACGCTGTTGTTATCGGCGGCATAATACTGATTGATTGCGGAGTGCCGTTTTCGGCATTGAGCGATGTTTACAAAGACATAAAAATTGTACTGCTCACACATATACATTCGGACCATTTCCGACCTTCGACTATTCGGAGGCTGTCTATGGAACGCCCGACACTCCGCTTCGCCTGTTGCAAATGGCTTGTAAACGATTTGCTAAATAGCGGTGTAAAGCCTACGAACATAGATGTCTTGGAAATAGGCACAAAGTACGATTACGGGGCATTTAAGGTTGTGCCGGTTAAATTATACCATAATGTACCGAACGCAGGATATAGGCTATATTTCGGCAACGAGAGAGTGTTCTATGCAACAGATACATCAACGCTTGCAGGAATTACCGCCAAGAACTATGACTTGTATATGGTTGAGGCAAACTATGAGCCTGAAAAGCTGATTGAGGCTATTAACGAAAAATCAAAAAATGGTGAGTATGCGTATGAGCTTAATGTTTTGAGAAATCATTTGAGCAAACCTGATTGTGATGAGTTTATTGCGGCAAACAGGGGCGCAAACAGCAAGTATGTATATCTACATCAGCACAAATACCAAAACGAGGACGTGATTGCAGATGATAACATCAGCGAAGATAATTGAATATGACGGTGAAAAGCTTGTTGTTATTCCTGCAGAGCCGTTAGAGCGTGAAATCTTGCGAAAGCGTATCCGTGAAATAGAGCTTAATTTATGGGACGGACGCAGTATATCACCTGAGCAGCGCAGAAAAACATACGCTATCATTCGTGATATTTCCGAATGGTCAGGACACGAACCCGAATATTTGAAGCATTTTTTCAAATGGAACTTTTGCAGTAATGACGGACGGGAGGACTTTTCTCTCTCGGACGTGGATATGACAACCGCAAGAGAGTTTATAACATACCTGATTGAGTTTTGCTTCTACAACAATGTACCTACAAGGGATAGTATGTTGGACAGAACGGACGACATCGGGAAATATTTGTATTTATGCTTAGAGTATCGGAAATGTGCAATTTGCAATAATCACGCTGACGTACATCACGTTGACCGTATCGGAATGGGGCGTGATAGAGAAAAGATTGTACACGTTGGCTTGGAAGCGATTGCTCTATGCCGAGAACATCACGACGAGGCTCATCACGACGAAAAACGGCTATTTGAAGATAATCACATATATGGCATAAAGCTTGATGAGTATTTGTGCGATAAATTGAACTTAAATTATGATACCGGGGATAAGGACGGAATTCTGAGAGCCCCGTTATAAAGGGGGTGTTTCTGCCGATGAACTATATTGCCGAGATAAACAGTTTCTATAATTGGGTTACGTTTAACCCTCTCCCTGCAGACGCTCAGGCTCTATGGCACGTCTTAATGCAAATGAATAATAGATGTGCAGTAAAGGTAAATGATGAGTGGTATTGGCGAGTTGAGTTTTCTATATCCAATATGACAGTTTCATCAATGTTGAAATTCTCACGACAGCAATTAGACCGTATGAGAAATGTTTTAATTCAGGCGGGACGAATTTCATATAAAAAAGGCAAAGGAAATCAGAGCGGAACATATAAGATTATACCCTTTGATAAATCATATGTGGACAATTATGTGGATAACTTTCCTGAAAGGTTGTGGATAAATACAGCGTTAAATAATGTTACACAAGCTGATACGCAAATTGTTACACAAACTGATACACAAAGCGGACACAAACCGTTACACAATACGGACGGAAACTCTGATTTGCGTAACA
>CAJUFV010000294.1 GCA_910585795.1 uncultured Clostridia bacterium
ACTTTCTAATATATATTTTTCAACAGTTTCACGTAATTCGCATG
Organism: uncultured Clostridia bacterium; assembly: GCA_910585795.1. Lineage (GTDB taxonomy): Bacteria > Bacillota > Clostridia > UBA1381 > UBA1381 > Hominilimicola. Next base: position 45 of record CAJUFV010000294.1, read on the forward strand.
GTTCTGTCTCTTTTTTTATTATGTATAGCATAAATTCCTCCGCGTCACACAGTCTGTAAAACACATTATTTATTTGTCTGCTTTCCACAGTCTTGCCTCTGCCCTCATAAACAGATGTTTTTTCAATCTTTATTCCGTAACATTTTAAATCACAGTAATCAGCCGATATATTTTCAGGTATAATATAATAGTCCAGAAAAATAAGTGTCCTTCCATCCTGACTTATTCTTTTGTATAAAATTTCATCATTCATTACAAAACCTCCGTAATTATTTACGTATAGAAAATTCGAGCCACCAAATATTATATGATAAAAAAAAATTACATATTACAAAAAAATTTTAATTTAGGTATTGCAGTTTTTATAAATATGTATTATAATAGATAAGTAAGTTTATTTTTACAAACCTTATATTTTGAAATATCGGCGATGATGACCGAACCCGTGCGATTATAACCCGTGAACCTTGTCAGATGGGGAACCAAGCAGCAATAAGCGGTGCTTATAATGTGTTACGGTAAACTCGGTCTGAGCCATTTTTGACTGTTATGACGCCCATGCGGCGTTTTTTCGTATATACTATCCAGAAAGGTAAAATGAATTCATGGCACATCAGGCTATATACAGGAAATGGCGTCCTATGGTATTTGAAGATATTATAGGTCAGAATCATATAACGCAGACATTAAAAAACCAGATACAAAATGACAAAATAGGACATGCTTACCTCTTTTGCGGTACACGCGGAACCGGAAAAACCACCTGCGCGAAAGTTTTTTCCCGCGCTGTGAACTGTATTAATCCTCAAAGCGGCAGTCCATGTAATGAATGTGATGTGTGTAAAGGTATTATTGACGGAAGCATTCTTGATGTAAAGGAAATAGATGCCGCTTCAAATAACGGCGTCGACAACATTCGTGAAATACGTGATGATGTCCGCTATGTTTCAACCAACGCAAAATACACTGTGTATATTATAGACGAGATTCATATGCTTTCTTCGGGAGCCTTTAACGCTCTTTTAAAAACACTTGAAGAACCACCGGAGCACGTTATATTTATTCTTGCTACTACTGAAGCTCATAAGGTTCCGCAAACAATTTTATCACGCTGTCAGCGTTTTGACTTCAAACGCATAAAACCATCGGATATTATTCTCAGAATGAAAGAAATCGCTCACGGCGACAGTTTAGATATTTCAGACGACGCTTACGAGCTTCTTGCCCGCCTTGCAGACGGCTCAATGCGTGACGGACTTAGTATTCTTGAACGCGTAGTGTCCGCTTGCGGCAGTGTCATTACCGCAAATGATATAACGTCCGCTCTTGGAATATCTACTGCCGAATCTGTTTTTAATATCACAGAGGCCATACAAAACGGCGATATAACTTCCATAATATCCATTATTGACACAGTTATGTCCGACGGCAAAGATTTAAGAGTGTTTATAGACGCTCTTATAAAAGGCTTCAGGGATATGCTTATATGCAAAATATCAGATAATTCAAATTCTGCTCTTGACTATACCGCAGAAGATATGATAAAATTAAAGGCGCTTTCTGAACGTATGACTTTCGAAAAAATTTCACATGCTGTTTCTGTACTGTCAGATGCTCAAGCAGATACAAAATGGGTAAAATCCCCGAGAATTATATATGAGCTTGCATTAATTAAAGTTGCAAAACCGGAATTTGATAATTCTCCAGCGGCTGTAATGGACAGGCTTACAGCTCTTGAAAACAAGGTTGCAAACGGCTCCGTTTCGGATACTCTGTCTTTATCAGACAGAGTCAAACAGCTTGAAGATAAGGTCAAAAATGGTATCAGCTTAAAATCTGAACAAAAAACGGCGGAAACACATAAAACAGAGAAAAACAAAACTCCTGTCAGACTTTACAGACCCATTCCAGGTTATGAGCTTACAAGCAGTAATCCCATTGTAAAAACAGCAAAAAACTGGGATAATATTTCACGCACTATGTGCAATGCGGCCGCTCATCTCATGCCATGCCTGAAAAACAGGCCTATTACAATAGACGCAGACGGAATTATTCTTCTTTTTAAACGCGAGGAAAAAGGCGCTCATGATATTGCAGTTATGATGAAGCCTAAGCTTCAGCAAACATTTAAAAACGCCTCAGGCACAGATTATTCTGTAAAACTTACGTACGAAGACGAAATACAGGAAGATTTAGTTGATTTCTGGAGCTTGCCCGCAGATGACAATGCTAATCCGGAAAACAGCGCACCGGAAATATCATCAGACCCTTTGGATAATCTAATACAAAATTTTGGTGAAATTATAGAAGATGCTGATGAAAGTGAATTTGTAGAATATAATTCTTCCAAAGACAGTTTTTCACAATCCTCTTTTGAAGAAGATGACGATAAAGAGGAATTTCTTGAAAATAGTGAAATGTCCGACGAGAATGAAAATAATAAAACTTAAGAAAGAGGTATATTAACATGGGAAAATACAAAGGCTTTGCAGGCGCAGGCATGAACACAAACAAAAACATGAATAATGTTATTAAACAGGCCCAAAAAATGCAGGAAGAAATGGAAAAAGTTCAGGAAGAGCTTGAGGAAAAAACAGTGGAAGCGACATCAGGAGGCGGCGCTGTAACAGTTACAGCAAACGGAAAAAAAGAAATTCTAACACTTAAAATCAGTCCTGATGCCGTTGACCCGGATGATGTGGAAACTCTTGAAGACCTAATCATGGTGGCTGTAAACGATGCCATAAAACAAGCGGATGATATGATGGCAGAAGGTATGAGCGCTGTAACAGGCGGAATTAATATTCCAGGATTATTCTAAATTAAGAAGCCATGCATGCTACAATAATTGAGAACTTAATTGAAAAATTTGAACAGCTTCCCGGCATTGGACGAAAAAGCGCGGAACGTATTGCCTTTCATATCCTTGAGCATATGTCCCGTGAAGAGGCTGCATCTATGTCAGGTTGCATACTGGAGGCAAAGGATAAGATTACCCTGTGCCCGTCATGCCAAAATCTTACAGATACCGCACCTTGCAAGATATGCTCCTCATCAAAACGCGATAATTCTCTGATATGCGTTGTTGAAAGTCCAGAGGATGTTTCCGCTATTGAAGCAACAAATGAATTTAATGGTCTTTACCACGTCCTGCACGGCTCACTGTCGCCTATGGATGGAATTACTCCGGACGATATAAAAATTAACGATTTGCTTCTGCGGCTTAACGATTCAAACGTTAAAGAAATAATTATGGCTACTAATCCTACCGTAAACGGAACTGCCACAGCTGTTTATATTTCAAAACTACTTGCTCCGTTTAATATCAAGGTAACACGGATTGCACACGGCATACCTATTGGCAGTGACCTTGAATATGCAGACAAGATTACTCTTATAAAAGCTCTAGAAGGCAGACAAGTAATGTAAAAAGCAGCCCATAGGCTGCTTTTTACATTACTTGATTTATCTATACATTTTTGTTTATCAAAAAAACATTTTTTACATATATTGTAATGTATGGTTTTTTTCACAAAAAATCTAATTTTTTAACCGTTTTTATTACCGCTTTTTTTACTTGACTATTTGACGATAAATATATATAATGATAATATGGATTTTTATTATGCTCTACCATATGTAAGGGGGTTACATCAATGAGCAGACTACATATGGGTATTGATGTAGGCTCAACCACCGTTAAGGTTGTTGTGCTTGACGAATACAATACCACCTTATTCGCGGAATACAGACGTCACTTTTCTGATATAAAAAGTACTGTAAAAGGTCTTTTTAATGAAGTTCGTGACATTGTCAAAACTGAAGATTTTACAGTTGTTATAACAGGTTCAGGAGGTTTACTGCTTTCAAAAATGCTTTCACTTCCCTTTGTTCAGGAGGTTATAGCAAATAAAACAGCAATAAAAACCTTTATGCCTGAAATCGATGTTGTTATCGAGCTTGGCGGTGAAGATGCAAAAATTCTTTATCTGTCAGGCGGTCTTGAGCAACGTATGAACGGCACCTGTGCAGGCGGTACGGGTTCCTTCATTGACCAGATGTCAATACTGTTGAAAACAGACGCAGACGGTCTTAATTCGCTTGCGGAAAATCATACTGTCATCTACCCAATTGCCGCGCGCTGCGGTGTATTTGCAAAATCAGATGTTCAGCCGCTTCTCAATGAAGGTGCCGCGCGCGAAGATATTGCAGCTTCAATATTACAAGCAGTTGTCACTCAGACAATAAGCGGACTCGCTCAGGGACGTCCTATAAAAGGAAATATTGCTTTTCTCGGAGGACCGCTTCACTTCCTGCCGCAGCTTAGACGACAATTTGAAGAAACATTAAAGGATAACGCAAAATCCTTTAAAACACCGGAAAATGCTCAATTATTCGTAGCTATAGGCGCTGCACTTATGTACGAAAATGAACAACATACTAATATTGATACTTTAATAAACAATCTTTCCGAAGCGAAATCTATCGACGCGGAAATCACACGCATGAGAAAATTATTTGAAACAGAAGCTGAGAAAACAGAATTTTTTGACCGTCATAATAGAGATATAGCACAAAAAAAGGATATTTCATCTGCAAGCGGTCCCGTTTTTCTCGGTCTTGACGTTGGCTCGACAACAATTAAAGCAACTCTTATAAACGAGAATGAGGATATCCTTTACAGCTACTACGGCAAAAACGAGGGTAGTCCTATAAAATGCGGAATTAACATTCTGCGCGAGTTGTATTCACAGCTTCCTGAAAAAGCCTATATCGCAAATGCATGCACCACAGGCTATGGTGAACTGCTTCTAAAAACTGCTTTCAGAATAGATGAAGGTGAAATTGAAACAATAGCTCATTACAAAGCCGCTAACCACTTCTCTCCCGGTGTTGATTTTATTATTGATATCGGCGGACAGGATATGAAATGCATGAAAATCAAAAACGGTGTCATAGACAGTATTATGCTTAACGAGGCATGCTCTTCAGGCTGCGGTTCATTTATACAGACTTTCGCGGAAAGTCTTGGACTGGATACCATTTCTTTTTCTAAAGAAGCCCTTGCCGCTGACAATCCTGTAGACCTTGGAACACGCTGTACAGTATTTATGAATTCACGTGTAAAGCAGGCTCAGAAAGAAGGTGCTACCGTTGGAGATATAAGCGCTGGACTTTCATATTCTGTTGTACGTAACGCCCTATATAAGGTTATAAAGCTTCGTGACCCTGAACAAATGGGCAAAAATATTGTTGTTCAGGGAGGTACTTTCAACAATAATGCAATTTTACGCTGTTTTGAGCTGCTTACAGGAAAAAATGTTATCCGTCCGGATATAGCTGGTATCATGGGAGCTTTCGGCAGCGCAATTATCGCAAAAGAACGCTGGCATGGCGGTGAATGTGATATTATACGCAGTGACGAGCTTAATAGCTTCACCTTTAATACCTCCCTGACTCGATGTCAAAAATGTAATAATCACTGTCAGCTTACTATAACAGAATTCTCTGACGGCAGTCAATTTGTATCCGGTAACCGGTGTGAACGAGGCGCAGGACTTGAAAAGCCAAAAAAGCAAATGCCCAACCTATTTGATTATAAGTATAAACGTGCTTTCACATATAAACCATTAAAAGAAGCCATGGCTCCTAATGGAGTCATTGGTATTCCGCGCGTACTGAACATATATGAAAACTATCCGCTTTGGTTCACTTTCTTTACAGAGCTGGGTTTTTCTGTGCGAATTTCCGGAAGAAGTACGCATCAGCTTTATGAAAAGGGTATTGATTCAATTCCCAGTGAAAGTGCGTGCTATCCTGCCAAGCTGGTACATGGTCATATTCAAGACCTTATTGACAAAGGTATAAAAACTATATTTTATCCGTGCATCCCATATGAGCAGATAGAATATTCAGATGCCGGCAATCATTTTAACTGTCCTATGGTGACATCATATCCTGAGGTCATTTATAATAACATGGATGCTGTTCGTCAGGATGATATAAAATTTATGTATCCATTTATCAATCTTGCTGATAAACCATCATTTAAACGTCAGATGATGAAGGCAATGAAAGACTATGGTTTTACAAAAACAGAAATAGATACTGCCGCTGACAAAGCTTTTACAGAATTACAGAATTATAAGCAGGATATACGCGCTAAAGGAGAAGAAACACTGAAATGGCTTGATGCGCATGATGAAAGAGCCATTGTGCTTGCTGGGCGTCCGTATCATATAGACCCGGAAATCAATCATGGTATTCCGGACATGATTACTTCTCTTGGCTTTGCTGTACTGACAGAGGATAGTATCGCACATCTCGGACACCTAGAACGCGACATAAGAGTTGTTGACCAGTGGGCATATCATACAAGACTATATGAGTCAGCAGCACAGGTTATAAAAAACCCGCATCTTGAGCTTATCCAACTGAATTCATTCGGCTGCGGACTTGATGCTGTAACAACTGACCAAGTACAGGAAATTATTCAGTCGCACGAAAAAATTTATACTACGCTTAAAATAGATGAAGTATCCAATCTTGGTACTGCGCGTATACGCGTACGCTCGCTTAAAGCTGCCGTTAAAGAACGTGACACAAACGACTTTATACCACATAAAATAGAAGACTATACTATAACAAGAGTAAAATTCACAAAGGAAGAACGCGCAAAGCACACTATCATATTTCCTCAAATGTCCCCTACCCATTTCGGTATGTTTGAGGCTGTTCTGCGCGCAAACGGATACAGAGCTCTTGTGCTTGAACACGCTACAGCAGAAGATATAGAAGCCGGTTTAAAAAGTGTAAATAACGATGCATGCTATCCTTCAATTATGGTAACGGGCCAACTTGTAAACGCTTTTGTAAGCGGTAAATGCGACCCTGACAACACCTCTGTCATGATAACTCAAACTGGAGGAGGCTGCCGCGCAACCAACTACATAGCCTTCCTGCGCAAAGCGCTTAAAGAAGCTGGATACCCAAATGTGCCTGTCATCTCATTAAATGTATCCGGACTTGAAGGTAATCCAGGATTTACAATTACACCAAAACTGGTGGATGGTCTGCTTAAAGCATGTACTTGGGGTGATTTACTTCTTGCTGTAACGCTTCGTATACGTCCTTATGAAATACATAAAGGCGAAACAAATGATTTACAAGATAAATGGCAAAAACGCTTATATAAAGATATTGTCAACAACAACCGAAAAAATCTTAAGCTAAAGAAGATTGTGAATGAAATAATCTCAGATTTTGACTCAATTGAAATTGATGAAACAATCAAGAAGCCTAAAGTCGGTGTTGTAGGAGAAATTCTTGTCAAATTTCATCCTGATGCTAACAATAACATCATTGATGTTATTGAAGCTGAAGGCGGAGAAGCCGTCATGCCAGGACTGGCAGATTTTATGCTGTATTGTCTGTATAACAACAACTTTAAACGTGATAATCTTGGCTCAAAACGCTCTACCGCTGCTTTATGTAATCTTGCCATATGGGGTATTGAAAGCTACAGAAAGCATCTGACAAAGGTTATGGAAAGCAATCCAAAATTCAGTACACGTTCACCAAAGCATATTGCTGAAATTGCTGAAGGTGCAAAAAGTGTTTTACAGCTCGGACACTGTACTGGCGAAGGCTGGTTCCTTACAGGCGAAATGATTGAGCTTATTAATTCCGGCGTTCCTAATATCGCATGTGTACAGCCGTTCGCATGTCTGCCAAATCATGTTACCGGAAAAGGTATGATTAAAGAGCTTCGCAGACAGTTTCCTCAGGCAAATATTGTCGCAGTAGATTATGACCCCGGAGCTAGCGAAGTTAATCAGCTTAATCGTATTAAACTAATGCTGGCTGTAGCTTTTGAAAATATAAAAAAAGATGAGGCTTAT
>CAJUFV010000295.1 GCA_910585795.1 uncultured Clostridia bacterium
ATTAATATTAATATTGTCCCATTTTGTTGTGTAAATATGATAAAATATTATATATAGATACGTATTTGAAGGGAGAATTATAGTGATGAAAAATAAAATTTTATCGTCGTTTCTTGCCGTGGCAATATTTTTGTCATCGTCAGGCGTGTTCGCGGCTGAGGTGGGAGGAAGCCTTAAAATAGGTGACTATACAGATTCAGCCGCAGAAACGCAAAAGCTGATTGACGCAAGACCGGATATTCAGCGTCCTATGGAACAATTGGGACGCGGCGCGGTGGCGGTCAGAATGGACGGTTATACATATATATCGTGGCGCTGGCTCGGTACGGAAAGCTCGGATACAAAATTTAATGTCTATAAGGATAATACGGCTGCTTCGGATTCATCATTCAGTTTAATCGCGGAAAATTTGAATTCAACAAATTTTGTTGATATAAGCGGTAACCGTCAATATGATGTTTATAAAATTATTCCTGTTTTAAATGGAGCAGAACAGGAGGATAAGGCTGAAACGGTTGATGTATGGGATAATAACTACATTGACATACCTATTCAGCGTCCTGATGACAGCGAGGTAAATGGCGAGAAATATACTTACACGCCCGGAGACGCATCTGTTGGAGATTTGGACGGTGACGGTGAATATGAAATCATCCTGAAGTGGGACCCGTCAAACGCGAAGGACACGGCGCAGGCTGGTTTTACAGGTGAATGTATCATAGACGCGTATAAAATGAATGGTACGCGCATGTGGCGAATCAATATGGGTCCTAATATCCGCGCAGGACAGCATGATACACAGTTTATGGTATACGATTATGACGGAGACGGCAAGGCGGAAATGGCATGCCGTACAGCAGACGGTACAACGGCGGGAGATGGTACTATCATCGGTGACAGAAGCAAAAATTACGCAGTGGAAAGCAACGGTAAAAATCTTAAAGGCCCATTGTATTTGACTGTTTTTAAGGGTGAGGACGGCAGTGTGATTGATACTGTGGAATATGACCCGCAGATAAACGGTACAACGGCCAAAGGCGAAAAATGGGACATCACTTCATGGGGTGATGGATGGGGAAATCGCTCGGAGAGATATCTTGCGGCTGTCGCTTATCTTGATGGTAAAGTCCCCAGTATGGTATTTGCCAGAGGTTACTATACAGGCGCGGAGGATGGCACAAAAACAGGCGGAAGAACAGTGATTGCGGCGTATGACCTTGTGAATGGCAAAATTGAGAAGAAGTGGCGTTTTGACACAATGGATTATAACAATCAGTATATAGGTCAGGGTAATCATTCCATGAGCGCCGCTGATGTTGATTATGACGGATGTGATGAGCTTATTTATGGCTCACTTGCAATTGATAATGACGGCACTCCTATGTATTCCACAGGCCTCGGTCATGGAGACGCTCAGCATGTCGCTGACCTTGACCCGTCAAGACCAGGTCTTGAGGTGTATTCCTGTCACGAAGATAGTAATTCCGATTACGGATATGAAATGCGCGATGCGCGTACCGGTGAAATTCTTTATGGAGAAAAAACAGGCAGCGATAACGGACGCGGTACTGCCGCCGATATAGACCCCAATTATGAGGGCTGTGAGGGATGGTCGGCCGCGGGAGTGCTTACGGCAGCAGATGGTACTGTAATTTCAACAAAATATACAATGCCTGCAAATTTTCTTTGCTGGTGGGACGGCGACCTTGGACGCGAGATTCAGAATAATATTTATATAAGCAAATGGCATGGTGATAAAAATAAGGTTAAGACAATTTTTACCGCCTCGGATTGTATGTCGGTAAACGGTACAAAGGCAAATCCTTCGCTCACAGCTGATTTATTCGGTGATTGGCGTGAGGAGGTTATGTATCCTTTAAAGGATGGCAGCGCATTGAGAATTTATACGACGACTACTCCGACATCATATAAAATACCAACGCTTATGCATGATATTCAATACAGAATGCATGTCGCGTATCAGAATGACTGTTATAATCAGCCAACGCAGTTAAGCTATTATCTGGGCTATGATACTAAGACTGTGCCTGTGCCGCGGATTACTGTAAATGGTGATAAGAATCCGGATATTACAAGAATACGGGATATTGATAAAGCTAAACAGTCATGGAACATCGAGGAATTATATTCAGGTGAAAAGGCTGAGCTTGCTATTGGTATTCCGACTGCTCTTATAAACGGTATTCCAAAACGTGTGGACAATGATGATACTGCTGTCACGCCTTGTATAGATGAAAATGACAGAACTCTTGTTCCGCTTCGTTTTATAGCGGAAGCTTTTGGCGCAGAGGTAGAGTGGATTCCTGAAAGTCAGGCAGTTAATATTATTGATAAGGATAATAATTATATTAGCATGTCAATAGGTGATAACAGATATGAAGTTAGTAAATTTGTCGGTATGACCGCTCATTTGACAGGTTCTTATAAACAGGTTACAGATACTGCTTATAAGATGATGGACACTGCGCCTGTTATTAAAAATGATAAGACTATGGTTCCGCTGCGCGCTATAGGTGAGGCCTTGGGTAAGAAAATTTATTACAAGGACGGATATATTCTTATAAGTGATATTGAGCAGGATATGGAAAACGCAAAACAGCGTATGGAGGAAGTAAAGAATGTGCCTGTTCCTGATAAAATAGAAATATTACCTATTAACCGCGGTGAAAAGTATTATGAAAATCAGCTTGATGTTTACGCGGTGGATGCCAGTGATAATGACGGGAATATAGAAATGGGCGCGGTTGATCTAGACAAGGGTACCCGTTGGTCTGCTTACGGCGAGAATACGCTTACTCTTGACCTGGGAAGTATACATAAGATTTCCGGCATTGCTATTGCTATGTGGAAGGGTCATGAGAGGATTTATCCGTTTAGTATTGAGTATTCAGAGGATGAAAAGATATGGAAGACAGTGCTTCCAAAGACTCAAAACAGCGGCAGTACAGAGGATTTTGAACAATATGATTTTTCTGAAGCTGTTAATGCGCGTTATATACGTTACAGTGGTGACGGAGCAACTGACCCGACAAAGAATTATTGCCATGTAAGTGAAATCGCTGTACTTGGAGAGTAAAAATAAATATTAAAAAATTGGTTTATGATTTTATCCCATTTGTAATATCATTACAAATGGGATATTTTATATAATTAGTATTCAATGCCTTCTCTTGCGCCGATTCCTATATCAAACGGATGCTTTATTTTTTTTATTTCACTTATATAATCCGCTTTTTCCATAAACCATTTATTAGGCTCACGTCCTGTAAGAACAAGCTCGCCTTTGTATGTCTCAGTTATATATTTGATTTTTTCCTTATCAGCAAGCTGATAATTGTATGCCGCAAAAATTTCGTCTAGTACTATCATATCAAAATGGTTCATGTTGTTAATGACGTAGTCAAGATTGTTATTATGACATTTTATAAGGTTATTTTTGTCTTGAGGCGTAAGAGAGGAGAAAAATCCGTATTCTTTGTCACAGCGTGTAACAGTGATACCGTTAAGTCTTTCAAGAATATCAATTTCACCTGTATATGAGCCTTTCAAAAACTGTACAAACAATAGTTGTTTTTTGTGTCCTGCCATTCTTACGGCAAGTCCTGCTGCCGCGGTGGTTTTGCCTTTGCCGTTTCCACAGTAAATGTGTATCATAACGCTGTACCCCCGTATAATATGTTTTTTTCATTATTATACAGCGTATATGTTTTGATGTCAAATAAAAAACAGTATACATCATAAAAGTCGAATGATTTGTGATGTATACTGTTAATAGGATTTATATTTCCCAATTATAGTTTCTTAACACCCAGAGTCACATTTTCGCCGTTAATGCTCCATTCCTTTATGTTGCCGTCCGCATTTGAAGTGTCAAGCACATCCGCGAGCGTTTCATCTTTGATGGTATCAGCATTTCTTGTTATAATATCGGCAATTTTATCGTTGTTCTGGCAGCTTACTTTGATATGATCCATAACCTCAAAGTCAGAATCTTTCCTCATGGTCTGTATTTTTGAAATTATCTCACGGACAAATCCTTCTTCAATTAATTCAGCAGAAAGATTTGTATCAAGTACAACGGTTATGCCGTAATCACTGTTTGATTCAAAGCCTTCTGTCTGTGCTGTTTCTATAAGCAAATCATCCTCGTTCAAAGCCTCTTCGGAGCCGTCAACAACAATCTTCAGAGAGCCTGTTGTTTTAAGTTCGGACATGGCTTTACTGCCGTCAATGCCTGCGAGAATTTCCCTTACGGCGTTAATATTTTTGCCGAAACGTCTGCCAAGTGTTTTAAGCTGTGGTTTAAAGCTGTATGAAGTGAAGCTAGCCACATCATCAGTAAATTTAACCTCTTTGACGTTTAATTCATCTTCAATTATATTAATATAATACTCGTCAAGAACAGAATTTGCTTTGATATACATAATGCCGATAGGCTGGCGGTTTTTAATATTAGCCGTATTACGGCACGCGCGTCCCAGTACAACTATGGATAAAACTTCCTCCATATTTTTTTCCAGCTCTTTGTCGATAAGCTTTTCATCATATTCAGGGAAATCACACAGATGAATACTTTCAGGCGCGTTTTTGTCGATGCTTCTGACAAGGTTCTGGTAAATATCCTCTGTCATAAACGGAATCATCGGCGCTGCTGCTTTACAGAGTGTAACAAGCGCCGTATACAGTGTCATATATGCGTTGATTTTGTCCTGAGTCATTTCCTTAACCCAGAAGCGTGTTCTTGAGCGTCTCACATACCAGTTTGAAAGTTCGTCAACAAAATTGTCAAGAACTCTTGCTGTCTCTGTAATCTTATAATTAGCAAGATTATCATCTACTGTTTTAACAAGAGTATTCAGCTTTGATAAAAGCCATTTGTCCATTACTGACAGCTTATCATATTCAAGAGTGTACTTTGTGGCGTCGAAATTATCTATGTTAGCGTAAAGAACAAAGAAAGCATATGTGTTCCATAGTGTACCCATAAATTTACGCTGTCCTTCGGAAACCGCGCCATCGTGGAAACGGTTTGGCAGCCACGGGGCGCTGTTCGCGTAGAAATACCAGCGGATAGCGTCTGCGCCGTGTTTTTCAAGCGCTTCAAACGGGTCAACAGCGTTGCCCTTTGATTTACTCATCTTCTGTCCGTTTTCATCCTGAACATGTCCTAGAACGATTACATTTTTATAGGGAGCTTTATTGAAAATCAATGTTGACTCTGCAAGCAGTGAGTAGAACCAGCCTCGTGTCTGGTCAACAGCCTCGCTTATAAAATCAGCGGGGAAGTTTTCCTCAAAGATATCTTGATTTTCAAACGGATAATGCCATTGTGCGAACGGCATTGCTCCACTGTCAAACCAGCAGTCGATAACTTCAGGTACACGATGCATTTCCTGGCCGCACTCGGTACATTTAATAGTTACAGCGTCTATGAATGGGCGATGCAGCTCGATGTCGTCAGGACAGTTATCAGATAATTCCCTTAGTTCTTCTATTGAGCCTATTGAGTGTCTGTGACCGCATTCACATTCCCATATATTAAGCGGAGTACCCCAGTAGCGGTTACGGCTGATACCCCAGTCCTGAACATTTTCAAGCCATGCGCCGAAACGTCCCTCGCCTATAGTTTTGGGTATCCAGTTTATTGTATTGTTATTTTTGATAAGGTCATCCTTAACAGCCGTCATTTTGATAAACCATGTGTCGCGGGCGTAATAAATAAGCGGTGTATCACATCTCCAGCAGAAGGGATAGCTATGTTCAAATTTTGGAGCGTTAAACAGAAGGCCTTTTTCATCAAGAGCCTTAAAAACCTCCTTATCGGCATCCTTACAGAATGTTCCTGCCCATGGAGTTTCATTTGTCATTTCGCCCTTACCGTCAACAAGCTGAATAAACGGCAAATCATATTTTCTGCCGACATTTGCATCGTCCTCACCGAAGGCAGGGGCAATATGAACTATACCTGTACCGTCTGTAAGTGTTACATAGTTATCACATGTGACAAAATAACATTTTTTATCAGGTTTTGCGAAATCAAACAGCGGTGTGTATTCTTTGTATTCAAGGTCAGAACCGGTATATTTTTCAAGAATAGTATATTCGCCTTCTATATTTGCTTCTACAAGAGCTTCAGCTAAAATATATTTTTCGTCTCCGACCTGAATTTTGACGTATGTTTCATTTGGATTAACACAAAGCGCCACATTAGAGGGGAGTGTCCAAGGAGTGGTGGTCCACGCAAGGAAATATGTGTTTTCCTCGCCGTTTACAATGAATTTTGCTGTGGCAGAGCGTTCCTTAACGTCCTTATATCCCTGTGCGACCTCGTGTGAGGAAAGCGGCGTACCGCAGCGCGGACAGTAGGGGACAATCTTATGACCCTTATATAAAAGTCCTTTTTCCCATATCTTTTTCAGTGCCCACCATTCGGATTCGATAAAGTTATTATCGTATGTTACATACGGGTCATTCATGTCAGCCCAGAAGCCGACAGTACCGGAGAAATCCTCCCACATGCCTTTATATTTCCATACACTTTCTTTACATTCTTTAATGAACGGGTCAAGACCGTATTCCTCAATCTGCTCCTTGCCGTCAAGTCCAAGCTTTTTTTCAACCTCAAGCTCAACAGGGAGACCGTGGGTATCCCAGCCGGCTTTACGAAGTACCTTATAACCTTTCATAGTACGGTAACGCGGAATCATATCCTTGATAACACGCGTTAAAACGTGGCCTATATGCGGTTTACCGTTTGCGGTAGGGGGACCATCATAGAAGGTGTAGACCTCTCCTTCAGCGCGCGAATCAATACTCTTCTGAAATATACCGTGGTCATTCCAGAATTTCTCAGTTTTCTTTTCTCTTTCAACAAAATTCAGATTTGGTGAAACCTTTTCATACATTTGTATTTCCTCCTAATTTATTTTAATTTGTTTCGTCTATTACGCGTTTTTCTATTTCAACCGCTTGTCCGAATGTATTTGTCGCCTTATCAAATATAATTTCATAGCATGGCCCATGGTAGTCATATTGCTTTATTTCATATTTGACAATGATTGCGTTTTCGGTATTTTGGATGTCATACACGTAACCGATTGAGCCATAGCCGGCTTCGCCTGCGTAAAAACTGCTGCCACCGCCTTTTTTATAGTTGAATATAGCATGTTTAGTGGTTGACCCATTACTTTTGCGAGTATATGATACATACACGTATTCATCATCAATAATCTGCGCATGGCTAAAGCATTCAAAGCCTAATCCCGTTTTGAATAATTCTTCTCCGTCCTGTGTATTTTCATCACTGTTATAATCAATTCTCATAAATGCCGCCGTTTCATAGCGCGTTATTTGTTTAAAAAAGTAAATTCCGTTATCTGATGCGTATGAATTGCTGCTCAGCTTATAAACACGCTCATATCCGCGCGCCTCGTCCTTAATTCCCAGATACTGGCCCTCGTTATATACTTCGAATGTATAATATTTCCACATATTTCCGTTTTTGTCTGGCTTTTCAGCGATAACTTCTTCTTTTTGAGGGGAGCCTGTCACACTTACAGTTTTACTATCGCCGTTCCAGTAAATGCGGTTACCAAGCAGATTACCGAGTTTTCGCATGGGAAGATATGTTGTACCCTTATATATAATACTTGATGGTGTTTCTTCGCCGTCTCCAATTTCAATGTTTTCGTCCCATTGTATTTTGTCAATACCATTAACATTTACTCGTACCTGATTAAAAAAACACGTCAATTGTGTCTGCCATTACAGGGAGAGCGCATATAATGGCTCCTATAATAATTCCTGATATTAAGCCTTTAATGTAGTTTTTCATATTATTTTCTCCTAAAGAATAAAAAAAGCCTTCGTCCTGCATAACAAGACGAAAGCCAGTGTTTCGTTATACCACTCGTCATACTAACATATGCGTTCCTTTTTACGGTGGAAAGCCGTCGCAGTCTAATAGGAGGATTCTATTCGGATAGTTACTCCTTTCGGTACGCAACTCGGAAGTGATATTCAGCCATATTTACTTACAGCCGCGCTTTCACCGTCCACGGCTCGCTATATGCTTTCAATAAGACATACTGTCTTCGTCATCGTCTTTTATTTGTTTGTTATAGGGTGAAAATATATTTAAATATTTTCTATAATAATTCCTGA
>CAJUFV010000296.1 GCA_910585795.1 uncultured Clostridia bacterium
AGGTAAAAGTATATGACAGATAAAGAATTATTTGAGGAATTATCCTATTCGAGAAAAAATGTATATGAGAGTATTAGTGACAATGAAAAGCAGGAAATGCTGGAATTGTGTGATGAATACCGCGAGTTTCTTGATGCGGGGAAAACAGAAAGAGAATGTGTGGAAAGATCTGTTCAGATGGCAAAGCTGCATGGCTTTGCTGATATTGATACTGTTTCACAGCTAAAGGCGGGTGACAAGGTTTATAAAATCAACAGAAATAAAAATATTTTACTTGCTGTAATTGGAAGTGAAGATATAAAATCTGGTATTAATCTTGTAGGCGCGCATATAGACTCTCCCAGACTGGATTTAAAACAGAATCCGCTTTATGAAAGTAATGATATGGCTTTGCTGAAAACGCATTATTATGGAGGTATAAAAAAATATCAGTGGACAGCTATACCGCTCGCAATTCATGGAGTTATATTTACCAGAGATGGGAAAAAAGTGAAGTTAAATATAGGTGAAAAAGAAAATGACCCTGTATTTTGCGTTACAGACCTTCTGCCGCATCTTGCAAAGGACCAGATGACTAAAAAGATGATTGACGGAATTGAGGGAGAAAATCTTAATATACTTTTCGGGGGAATACCAATAGGCGGAAGTGATATAAAGGAAAAGGTTAAATTTTCAGTACTAAGGCTTTTAAATGAAAAATACGGCATTACAGAAAAGGACTTTTTAAGTGCTGAAATCGAAATAGTTCCGGCTTTTAAAGCTAAGAATGTGGGACTGGATGAAGGCTTTATAGGAGCTTATGGTCAGGACGACAGAGTATGCGCGTTTACAACGCTAAAAGGTATTTTTGCAGTACAAAATCCTAAAAAAACAGCTGTCGCGTTACTGGTAGATAAGGAGGAAATAGGTTCTACAGGTAATACAGGGATGCTTAGCGCGTTCTTTGAAATGGCGATTGCTGAGATTATAGATAAAATTACAGGCAAATGCAGTATTACAGAATATAATACTGTTATTACAAATTCTGCCTGTCTATCATCAGATGTAGGAGCGGCGGTTGACCCTAATTATGAGAGCGTATCGGAAAAACGTAATGCGGCCTTTGCCGGATATGGAATGGTACTTATGAAGTATACAGGGGCAAGGGGCAAATCAGAATCGTCTGATGCTTCAGCGGAATTTGTATATGAAATAGGAAAAATTCTTGATGATAACGGAGTTATATGGCAAACAAGTGAGCTTGGCAAGGTAGACCAGGGAGGCGGCGGCACTATAGCGCAGTATGTAGCTAATTTAAATATGGACGTTATTGACTGCGGAGTTCCGGTGCTATCAATGCACTCACCGTTTGAGGTTACGGCAAAAAGTGATGTATATATGGCATACAGGTCATATGTTGCATTCTATAATAACAGATAATATTTTAATATTAAGCAGTACAGCATGGGTGTACTGCTTTTCTTTTTGAGCGAATATAATAGACATAGGAGGTGCGTATTTTGATAAAAATTACAAAATATTTGAAGATAAATATATTGACAGTGGCGCTTTTTATTTTTTGTTTTTTTACAGGATACTGGAAAACGCTTATGGTTACATATTCTGTTATGATATGTCATGAAACCGCTCATATGATTGCGGCGGCGGCAATTGGGCTTAGAGTGTCAAGTATGACATTTTATCCGTTTGGAGTGAATTTAACATTGAAAAACAAAATGGTTTATTCTCTATCAGATGAAATTATTTTGTATTTAAGCGGTCCGATGTTTAATGTATTTACAGCACTGGCTTCTATGACTGTATACAGATATTTTCCGTATGAAATGCTTAAATTTTTTTATATGTGCAATATAGTGCTGTTTATAATGAATATGTTGCCTGCTTTACCTTTGGATGGTGGAATAATAGTAAAAAAATGCCTTATGTATAGATTTGGGTGCAGAACGGCAAAACGTATTATGAATGTGATATCAGCGGTTATTGCCGCTGCTGTAGCCGCGCTTGGAATATATGCTATATACATGACAAAAATGAATTTTTCAATTTTTTTGTTTGCGCTGCTTATGATTGGAAATATGTTCACGCAGAATGAAAAATATAATGTTGATTTTGTAAGAGAACTGATGTTTCATGATAAAAAGAAAAAAAATAATGTTAAGCATATTATAGCAAATATTAGCAGGGATTACAGAGATATAGCAAATGATTTTAATATGCATAGCTACAGCGTAATATATTTGACAGATAATGAAGGAGAAATAGTAAGAATTATGACGGAAAGTCAGGTCATGAAAGAGCTGACAAATAGTAATATTACAGTTTGATAACATTGGTAGAAATTTTTTTTGATTTATGATATACTTAAATAATAATGCATTTAATATGCTGACATATAAAATAACTGTTATATACAGAAGAAAGGCAAGGTTTTATGGCTAATAATAAGAAATCAGCAGCAAGAAAAAACAGCAAAAAAAATAACGCGCAAAAGAAAAACTATCTGCCGTCATATATTATTACTATGATTGTGTTAACTTTGTTGTTTTCGGTGTTTATGTATATTGACTATGGCGAAGGCGGAATAATTAATAAAGGTATAAAAGCAGTCTTTTGCAGTTTGTTCGGAATATGCGGCTTTTTTGTACCTGTAATTACAGCGGGACTTACCGCGTATCTTATAAAAACAAAGAATATAGTAAGCTTTTGGAAGAAAACAACATATATTCTGCTTATACTTATTAATATAAGCGCGATTATAAATCTTTCAAGCGGAAATGATATTTCTATGTCGATGTATCTTGGATATACCGACTATAGCGGCGGCGGCCTGCTTGGCGGTTGTGTGTCTGTATTTTTGATTAATATGGTGCAGTCAATTGCGTCATACATAATATTATCTTTAACACTTATTATCCTTGCAAGTCTTATAACAAATGTTTCAATTTTTTCTGAAATTGTAAGACTGATAAAAGGCGCGGTGACGGGCGCAAGGAGCAAATATGACGAGTTACGAGAAGACTATGAACAGCGCGTGGCGGAAAAAGAAGAATATGCGTATGACACAGAGGAAGCAGGGGGCATACTGGACGCTGCGAATTCTTTTGCGACTGATGTGCAAACGGGTAAAAATGATGATTCAGCTAACAGAAAGAAAAAAGCAGTATCAAAAACTAAAGAACTAAAAAAAGAAGAGTTTTCCAATGGTATAGACGATATTTTCGGGGATATGCCAGAAATAAATTCACAGCCTCATCCGCTGGCAGAACAAACGGTTGAGGAAGCGACTATAAAAGCGTCTCTGACAGACAGTGGAGAATCAGCAAAGGAAGAAGCGGAAAGCCCTGAAAAAGCTAAGAAAATATCCGAAAAGGAAAAAGACGCGTATAATGAAGAATTTAACAAGGCAATAGAGAAGCCGGCTGTCAGCTATGTATATCCTAAGCTGTCACTGTTAAATAAACCTAAAACTGTTTCAGGTGATAAACGTGAGGAAATGCGAAGAATAGCGGAAAAGCTCATTTCTGTGCTTGATGATTTTGGAGTGAAGGCAAAACTGATGCAGGTTACGCAGGGACCAACGGTTACACGATATGAAATACAACCGGATACAGGCGTAAAGTTATCCAAAATTGTTGGACTGGCAGATGATATTGCGCTTAATCTCGCTGTGTCGACAGTGCTGGTCGCGGCGGTTCCCGGAAAAGCTGCTGTGGGTATTGAAATACCCAATAATACTGTCAGCGCAGTGTCAATAAGAGAAATACTTGAAGCAAATGAATTTAAAAATGCAAAATCTAAACTTACTGTAGCTCTTGGAAAGGATATCGGCGGTAATGTAGTTGTTGGTGATATTGCGAAAATGCCGCATCTGCTTATAGCGGGAGCGACAGGTTCCGGTAAGAGCGTCTGCATAAATACAATGATTATGAGTATATTGTATAAAGCGTCACCTGAGGATATAAAAATGATAATGATTGACCCAAAGGTGGTAGAGCTGGGGGTTTATAACGGCATACCACATCTGCTTGTACCAGTTGTTACAGAGCCTAAAAAGGCCGCTGGAGCGCTTAACTGGGCTGTTACTGAGATGATGCGCAGATATGAGCTGTTTAAGGATACTGGTGTCAGGAAGCTTGAATCATATAATAAACTGATGGAAAGTACAGGAGGAGAAAAAATTCCTCAGCTTGTTGTTATTATTGATGAGCTTGCTGATTTGATGATGGTAGCGGCAAAAGAGGTTGAAGACTATATTGTACGTCTTACACAGCTTGCCAGAGCAGCCGGTATTTATCTTATTATAGCAACGCAGAGACCGTCTGTCGATGTCATTACAGGTCTTATAAAGGCGAATGTGCCTTCAAGAATTGCTTTCGCTGTGTCAAGTCAGGTGGATAGTCGGACTATACTGGATAAAGGCGGCGCAGAAAAATTGCTTGGACGCGGAGATATGCTGTATCATCCGTCCGGTTCGAGAGCCGCTACAAGGGTGCAGGGTGCGTTTGTAGATGATTCCGAAATAGAAAAGGTTTTGGAATTTATAAAAGAAAATGTAGGAGAAACGCATTATAGTGAAGATTTGGCCGAGGAAATTGAAAGATGCGCAACAGGAGAGAACGGAGTTACTCCGGATGTTGAAGAAGATGGGGACGAGCTTTTGCCTGAAGCCATTGAGCTTGCTTTAAATCAGGGAAAAATTTCTACATCAAGCATACAGAGACGTCTTAGCGTTGGTTATTCACGTGCAGGCAGAATTATCGACCAAATGGAGGCAAGAGGTATTATTTCAGGCGCAAATGGCTCAAAGCCGAGAGATGTTCTTATAAGCCGTGCGGATTTGAATATGGCGGAGGAAAGCATCGATGACGATGAAGAATGATTTTTTGCCTGTATGCAGAGATGATATGAATAGACTCGGATGGAAACAGCTGGATTTTTTATATATAGTAGGAGACGCGTATGTTGACCATCCAAGCTTTGGACATGCCATAATATCACGCGTGCTTGAAAATCATGGATATAAGGTGGGGATTATCGCTTTGCCGGACTGGCACAAGATAGATGATTTTATATGTATGGGCAGACCGAAACTGGGGGTTCTTGTATCAGCCGGTAATATTGACAGCATGGTAAATCATTATACTGCTGCTAAAAAACGCCGTCATGATGACATGTATGCTCCGGGAGGCAAATGGGGAATGCGCCCTGACAGAGCAACTATTGTATACTGTAACCGCATAAGAGAAGCGTTTGGCTCAGATATGCCTGTGCTTATAGGTGGAGTTGAGGCGAGTCTTAGACGTTTTGCGCATTATGATTACTGGGATGATAGGGTCAGGCGTTCTGTTCTTTTTGATTCGCGAGCTAATATACTCATGTATGGCATGGGAGAAAAACAGATTGTAGCTATAGCGGATAGACTGCGTGACGGAGCAGGTGTAAATGAAATTACGGATATAGCGGGAACATGTTATATAGCATCTGAATATAATGGAAACAATGCGCTGTTTATTCCAAGCTATGAGGAGTGTGTTGAGAGTAAGGGAAAATATGCGGTTTCATGCAGACTTCAGTATTATGAACAGAATCCGTATACAGGTAAAACTATTGTGCAAAAGCATGGCAACAGATATTTAGTACAAAATCCTCCTATGCTTCCGTTGGATACAGATGAGCTTGATGCGGTATATTCTCTTCCGTATATGAAAAATTATCATCCTGTATATGAAAAAGATGGTGGTATTCCCGCGGTTTCAGAGGTAAAGTTTTCGCTTGCGGCAAACCGCGGATGTTTTGGAAGCTGTAATTTTTGTGCTCTAGCCTTTCATCAGGGTCGTATAGTGACTTCCAGAAGCGATGAATCGCTTATTAGCGAAGCGAAAGAAATGGTTAAAATGGCTGATTTTAAAGGCTATATACATGATGTCGGCGGTCCTACGGCGAATTTCAGGGGACCAGCATGTGAAAAACAGCGTATTTCCGGAGCATGTAAGGAAAGGCAGTGTCTTTATCCTGGACCGTGTAAAAATATGAATATTTCACATGAAAAATATCTGAATTTACTGCGTAAACTGAGAAATGTTAAAGGTGTTAAGAAGGTATTTATACGTTCCGGGATAAGGTTTGACTATCTTATAAATGACCCTGATGATGCTTTTTTTTATGAATTATGTAAATATCATGTAAGCGGACAGCTTAAAGTAGCGCCTGAACATGTAAGTGATAATGTGCTTAAATATATGGGAAAACCGGAAAGCAATGTTTTTGACAGATTTTCAGATAGATTTTATAAAATTAATAAAAAAATAGGGAAAAAACAGTATCTTATACCATATCTTATGTCGAGTCATCCGGGCAGCACACTGAGAGACGCTGTAAAATTGGCTGTATATTTGCATGAGCATAATATTAATCCGCAGCAGGTACAGGATTTTTATCCTACTCCTGGCACAATTTCCACCTGTATGTTTTATACCGGAATAGACCCGTTTACAATGAAGAAGGTCTATGTTCCTAAAACTCAGCATGAAAAAGCTATGCAGAGAGCGCTTTTGCAATACAGAAATCCGGATAATTATAAATTAGTATATGAGGCTTTGAGTAAGGCGGGCAGAACAGATTTAATAGGTTATCAGGACAGATGTCTTATAAGACCGCCAAAAGGTGATATTTTGTCAAATAATTCAAGCAATAAAAGGAGGAAGGAATATGGCAAAGCTGTTAATGGGAAAAGAGGTTTCGGCAAGGATAAAGGCGGAACTGAAAACAGAGGTAGACGAATTAAAGAAAAAGGGAATAAATCCGGGACTCGCCGTAATTATAGTAGGTGAGGACCCTGCAAGTCAGGTTTATGTGCGCAATAAGGAGCGCGCGTGTGATGAATGCGGTATTTATTCTGAAAAATATGCCCTTTCAGAAGGAACATCACAAGAAGAGCTGCTTCACCTTATAGCTAGTCTTAATAACAAAAATAGTATTTCCGGAATACTGGTACAGCTTCCTCTGCCTGCGCATATTGACGAGAAAACTATAATCAATGCGATTTCACCGGAAAAGGATGTTGACGCGTTTCATCCTGTGAATGTAGGTAAAATTATGGTGGGGAATTATGACTTTGTACCATGCACACCGGCTGGCGTTATGGAGCTTATAAAGGAATCGGGTATTGATTTGTGCGGTAAGGAATGTGTTATTGTCGGCCGAAGCAATATAGTAGGAAAGCCCCAGGCCATGCTGTTGCTGCACCAAAACGGTACAGTTACGATATGTCATTCAAAAACAGTAAATCTTGCGGAAAAAACCAGAAATGCGGATATACTTGTTGCGGCTGTGGGAATACCGAATTTTATTAAGGGTGATATGATAAAGAAAGGCGCGGTTGTTATTGATGTTGGTATAAATCGGCTTGAGAATAAAAAACTTTGCGGTGATGTTGAATTTGAAACTGCGGAAAAGGTTGCCGGCGCTATTACACCTGTTCCCGGAGGGGTTGGTCCGATGACAATTGCTATGCTTATGAAAAATACTGTCAAAGCGGCTATAGTTAATGGGACAAGAGGTTAATATAATGACAAATGAAGAAATTTTAAATGCTGCGCTTAAGCAGTCTGAGTATGACTGTAATTGCAATGCAGAGGATTTTTTGCGGAGTGAAAATGTAGTTACTATTTCAAAAAAAAATGATAAGGCAAGAGGATATCTTCAACTGCCGTTCGAATGTGATTTAGTGTCTTATGGCAGCAATATTGTGGCTCAGGTAAGTGAGCGTACAAAAAATGCGGTAACAGAATTTATAGAAAAATATTCTGTTCATCGTTGTTTTGAAACTCCGAGTATATATGAGTTAAATGAAAAATTGAATGATTTTGACCTTAAGGTTTGTTTTATGGCAGAATATTTTCTGCCAGATATAACAAAGCTAAAAAGACTTGAATGTGATTATGAATTAAAAATTCTGCATGGCGAAGATTTTGAGTCGTTATACAGTTCTGAATGGAGTAATGCTTTATGCGCTGAAAGGAAGGAATTTGATATTTTAGGAGTGGGCGCATATAACGGGGATAAACTGGTTGGATTGGCCGCCTGCTCTGCCGATTGTGAAAATATGTACCAAATAGGCATTGATGTATTGCCGGAATATAGAAAAAGAGGTATCGCATCAGCATTAACAAGTAATTTGGCAGTGGAGATTATCAAATTGGAAAAGGTTCCATTTTATTGCGCGGCATGGTCAAATATAAAGTCTGTAAGAAATGCGCTAAAAAGCGGTTTCAGACCAGCATGGGTTGAAATGACAGCGCGTGGGAAAGACTTTGTTGATAAGCTTAATCAATAAAAATATATTAAACACCACAGTATAATATACTGTGGTGTTTAATATAAAAGTAAAAGTTTTATATTAAATGATAATGTTTTAACGCATATTCAATACCGTTATCTTCCAGATTTTTTGTAATAAATGAAGCGGATTTTTTTAATGCGCTGACACTGTTGCCCATGGCGATACTGTTGGGAACAGCGTTAAGCATCGGCAAATCATTCAGACTGTCGCCAATTGCGAAGGCTTCGCTTATAGGAACGTTATGATAGGCGCAGACTGTGGCAATTCCGGTTCCTTTGGAAAAGCCTTTTACGGCAAGCTCGCAAAATCCATAACCTCTGTCAATATAGTCGAAATGTTCTTTGATACAGTCTTTAAAGGTTTCAAGTTTACTGTGTTCATCATACCATGCGACCATTTTATCAAATCCAAAGTCCGCATCACTAACATCTCTGGAAATATTCTTGCCTTGTAGTTTAAATAATTCTTTAAGAGCAGTGAAGCCGCCGATTTCCCTAAGACGTCTGTCAATAAAGAATGCGTCGGAGCGTTCATATAAAGGCGTCATGTCACATTCATATACAAGCTGTACAATTTGGCGGCACAATGCGGATGAAACGGTTTGATTTAATAAAACCTTACCGGAACACTCAATATATGTGCCGCATCCGCAGACATATCCGTCAAATCCTATATTTTTCAATTCAGGTTCAACATTCATAATAGTTCTTCCTGTATTAATATACATAAGATGACCGTTTTTTCTTGCGGTTTGTATAGCGTTTATCGCACTTTGGGGAATAATATGTTTGTTATCATCTGAAATGATTGTGCCGTCAATATCGAAAAATACTATCATACTTCCTCCGGAATCAGATTTTATCTATTAAATTAATCATTTCAAGTGCTGACATTGCGCAGTCGGTACCCTTATTTCCGGCCTTTGTACCCGCTCTCTCGATGGCCTGTTCAATTGTGTCGGTAGTAAGAATACCAAATAGTACAGGGATACCTGTTTCAAGCGACACAGCGGCAATGCCTTTTGATACTTCGCTGCAAACGTAATCATAATGACTTGTTGCACCGCGGATAACCGCGCCTAAGCAGATGACAGCATCATATTTGCCGCTTGAGGCCATACGTTTTGCAATGACAGGAATTTCAAATGCTCCCGGAACCCATGCTACACACATATCATTGTCTGAAACTCCGTGACGTTTCAGGCAATCCTCCGCTCCGCTTACAAGCTTCGATGTGATAAACTCGTTAAAACGTGAGGCAATAATACCTATTTTTAAACCTTCTCCTGAATAAATTCCTTCAATAACATTCAT
Organism: uncultured Clostridia bacterium; assembly: GCA_910585795.1. GTDB lineage: Bacteria > Bacillota > Clostridia > UBA1381 > UBA1381 > Hominilimicola. The sequence goes on from CAJUFV010000296.1 coordinate 9,655, forward strand.
TATATATATCCTCCTTAAAAATTAATAATCCAGTATATGTCCCATTTTATTTTGTTTTGTTTTGAGATAAAATTCATTTTCTTTTTTTGCGGGAATTTGAATGGGCACTCTTTCTGATATTTCAATCCCGTATTCTGACAAATCAGATATTTTTTCGGGATTATTAGTCATTATTTTGAGCTTTGACGCTCCTAAATCAGTTAAAATCTGCGCGCCTTCACTGTAGTCACGAAGGTCAGGAGCAAAGCCGAGACGGACATTTGCCTCCAAGGTATCATAGCCGTGTTCCTGCAAATCGTAGGCTTTGATTTTATTTAAAAGGCCTATACCACGGCCCTCTTGACGCAAATACAGAAGAATTCCGCGTCCTTCGGCATTTATATTTGTAAGCGCCTGTGAAAGCTGCTCACCGCAGTCACAGCGGCATGAACCGAAAACATCTCCCGTCAGACATTCAGAATGTACGCGGCATAAGACAGGATTGCCGTCTGATACATTACCCATAACAAGAGCGATATGATGGTTTCCGCTGATAGTATTTTTGTAACCGTAAATATCAAAATTTCCATATTTAGTCGGCAGAGTGGCTTTTGAAACTCTCATCATAAATTTATCATGACGGCGGCGATAGGTTTGTAAGTCTTTTATGGTAATAAATGTAAGCTTATGTTCTCTGGCAAAATTTATAAGCTCATTTTTACGCATCATGGTACCATCATCAGCCATTATTTCACAGCACAAGCCTACAGCCGTAAGCCCTGCCAGACGCATCAGGTCGACAGTTGCTTCGGTGTGACCGTTTCTCTCAAGAACGCCTCCCGGTTTTGCTTCAAGAGGGAACATATGGCCGGGTCTTCGGAAATCGGAAGGCATGGAAGACGCCTCAACACACATACGCGCTGTAAGCCCGCGCTCCTCAGCAGAAATACCTGTTGTTGTGGAAATATAGTCAATTGATTCTGTAAATGCGGTGCAGTGATTATCCGTGTTGTTGGACACCATAGGACTAAGTCCGAGCTTTGTGACGTATTCTTTGCTCATAGGCATGCATATCAGACCTTTTGCGTATTTTGCCATAAGATTGACATTTTCGGTTGTTGCGTATTGAGCGGCACAAATGAGGTCCCCCTCGTTTTCGCGGTCTGGGTCATCTGTGACAAGAATTACTTTGCCGTGCTTCAGGTCATTAAGAGCCTGTTCAATTGTGTCAAATTCAAACATAACATTACCCTCCTAGAAATTATATTTCTTTAGAAAATCCTCGGTTAAGCCGCTGGATTTTATGGTTAATTTTTCTACATATTTTCCTATAATATCACATTCCAGATTTACCTTATCTCCACATCTTCGTGTAAGGATTGTCGTTTCCGATGCTGTATGGGGGATAATAGATACTGAAAATGCATCCTTAAAAACTTTTGCGACAGTAAGGCTTATTCCATCAATGGCGATAGAGCCTTTCTGTACAATATATTTTATAATAGTATCATCGGCAGTTATAGTAACCCACACAGCGTTGCCTTCTCTGAGCAGTAACTGAACAAATCCAGTTCCATCTATATGTCCTGATACAATATGACCGCCGAACCGGCCGTTAGCCGGCATTGCGCGTTCCAGATTTACCTTTGAGCCTTTTTTCAGCAAACCTAAATTGCTGCGGCGCATTGTTTCTGCCATAACATCAGCGGTAAATGTATTTGTGAATATGTGCGCCGCGGTAAGGCATACACCGTTTACAGCAACACTGTCTCCGATTTTGATATCATCAAAAATAATACTGCCTTTAACAGTAAGCTCGCATGACATTGTGCCATGATTTATGGCGGCAATTTCACCTACTTCTTCTATAATACCTGTAAACATATTATTTTACCTCATATTCTATTAAAATATCATCATCAAAATA
>CAJUFV010000297.1 GCA_910585795.1 uncultured Clostridia bacterium
TAGAACAATAGAATAAAATTATATGTGTATATACAGTAGAACAAAATATAAAAGCAGTAGAATGCACACGCAAACAGCTAAAAAACAGATAAAGATACAGATTTATTTAAGAAAGAATACAAGATTTTTTGGTAAGGGAAACAAGGTTTTAGCGAGATGTAATCGTATCAATAGATTCTGAACATGGATAAAAATAACATTATGCTAATTGATAAATATCCCCCGGTATAACCGGGGGATATTTACTGAATTATTTTTTCTTTGAAGTTCTTCTTTCCTGTGCAGCTGCAGCTTTTGCTTTCATATCAGATTCTCTCCAAGCGGCCCAGAAAGTACTTGCGATAAATATTGAGGTGTAGGCTCCGGCTAAAATACCGACTATAAGAGGAAGAGCAAATTCCTTTATCGTAGCTACGCCTAAAATATAAATCAGAAGTATTGTAATAAGAGTTGTAACAGTTGAGTTTATTGTACGTCCCATTGTTTCAAAAACGCTTCTGTTGACCATTTCAGAAATGGTCTCATTCTTTTTACGTGTTTTCTGATTTTCGCGGATTCTATCGAATATAACAATGGTATTGTTAATAGAATAACCTATTACTGTCAGCATTGCGGCTATAAATGTTGTATTAAGCGGAATATTGGTAATTGTATAAACCGCTGCCATAATAAGAACATTAATAACAAGTCCTACAACAGCCATAACAGCGCTTCTCCACTCAAATCTAATTGCAATATAGATAAGAATACATATTATAGCAAACAAAGTATACAGTAAAGCCTTTCTTTGAGTCTCCATACCGAAGCTTGCGGAAGCGGACGACTGTGAAATAAGGTCTTCGTCTGCAAGAGAATATTTTTCTTTTAGAGCGTTGAATATTTCAGTCCTAACATTATCATCAATAGGAGGAGTTTTTATAACCGCAATTTCATTAGAAGAACCGTTTTGCACTGTTGCCGAAACAGTGTCAACAGTTTTCTCCTGAATAAGGTCTACAATCTCCTTGTTATTAAATTCAGAATGCATATTAACCTGCATTCTTACACCGCCCATAAATTCAACGTCAAAGTTAAATCCGCCGTGGACAATGTACATTACAATACCTATTAAAACAATTAGTGCGGGTATAATAACAAATTTCCATCTGTTGTTAGTTAAATCCTTCATCATTCTTCCGCACCTCCTTTTTTAGCTTTTGCATTATAGAACAGGCTTCTGTTTTCAATACCGATACCAACAAGCTGCTTTAAAAGGAACTTTGTTATTACGATAGCAGTGAACATACTTAACACTACGCCAATACCAAGAGTTGTTGCAAAGCCTGTTACTGCGCCTATTCCAGAAATATATAAAACAACACATGTAATAATAGTTGTTATATTTGAATCAAGAATAGCGGAAAATGCCTTGTCAAAGCCTGAGGCAACAGACGCTTTAATGGTTTTGCCTAATCTAAGTTCTTCTTTTACACGCTCAAATATAATACAGTCGGCATCTACAGCCATACCTATCGAAAGTACAATGCCGGCAATACCGGAAAGACTTAAATTTACATGGAACAATCCCATAGCCAGTCCGATAAGACCAACATAAATCAGTAGAGAAATATCCGCTATAAGTCCTGGGATTCTATACATAATAATCATAAACAGCATAATCAGTAAAATACCGATTGCGGCTGCTATAAGACTCATTTTTAATGCGGTAGGGCCAAGTTCAGCTCCTACAGTCTCCTTTGAAATAACGCTTAAATCAAAAGGAAGCTGACCTGATTTAATCTGACTGGCCAGAGTTTCTGCTGATTCCGGTGTAAAGCTGCCGGAAATAACACATGAGGTTGAATTAATTTCTTCACTTACTCTCGGAGTGGATATATCTTCTCCGTCCATCTGGATTGAAATATAATTCTTGCCTTCTCCGCTTCTTGCTGCCGCCGCACTTGTAGCATCGGCAAACTTCTGCTGAGCCTCGGTGCTGAATTCAACTCTTACATATGGAATCGACGGACCGTTCTGCTCAACGGGACCATATTCATATGCGGCGTCTTTAATATCTGTCGCGCCGTCAAGCACAACATTTCCGTCAGCGTCGTTGAATGTAAGCTTTGCCACATTGCCCAGAAGCTCTGCCGCTTCATCTGTATTTGTGACAGAAGGAATTTCAACGGTAATTTTTCCGCCTTCTCCCTGAGATATGCGGGCTTCTGTATATCCAGCACTTGTCATACGAGTCTGGAATATTGATTCAACAGATTTCATCTGGTCATCTGTTGGCGCATCAGTATTTGCCTGGAAAGTGATAACTGAACCTCCGGCTATATCAATGCCCTTTCTGATACCCTTTTCTTCATCGAACATACCGCCGTATGAAAATCCGGAAATATTGAAGCCGTAAAATGCTACAATATTAAGAATTACAGCGATTGCAACAATGAAGCAAAGAGTAAGTACACTCTTTTTTTTCATTTGAGTTTCCATTCCTTTCTTTATTAGGATTTTTAATTGCTCATTAAAAACCCATTTTAAAATAGCATAAGGGTATTATACATCTATATTTTGTGTTCGTCAACAATATTTTTATTACTATAATGTAACAAAAATATTACAACAATATTTTTTTATACTTGCAGCTTATAAATGAAAATATAAATATTAGTTTATACTAAACGCTGTAGAATAAATTTTATCTTGACATATTGTGTATTTATTATACAATAGTAGCTGAAGATTTTAAATAGGAGAAAATTATGAACAGAAAAGAAAAAATATTTGCGTATATTACATCTAAGGAATATATTCCGTTAAAGCTTGTGGAGCTTATGACTGTTCTTGATGTGCCGTCTGAAGATAAAAGCGCTTTTTCAGATATTCTTGACGAGCTTTGCGCGGAGGGCAAAATATATATTACAAAAAAAGAAAGATATGCTATGGTTTCTTCTTACACGTCAACTGTAACCGGCAGACTCTCGTGTAATGCAAAGGGATTTTTTGGTTTTGTGATATGTGATAATGCAGAGGAAGAGGATATTTTCATATCAGGTGATGATATGTCAGACGCTTTGAATAATGATAAGGTTCTTGTAAGAATAGATACGGATAAAAATAAATCAAATCATCGTCAGGGACATGTAATAAAGGTATTGGAAAGATATAACAAAATTATAGTCGGTATAATATATAAGGAGAAAAAAGACTTTTTATACGTACGTCCTGATAACAGGCAGATATACACAAAAATATCTGTACCGAATGAAAAAAGTATGAATGCCGGTATTGGGGACAGGGTAGCGTTAAATATAATCCGATATAGTGAAAACGGAACTGTTTCCGGAGAAGTAATAAGTGTTCTTGGAGAGGAGAAGTCTCTGAAAAGCTGTATAGAGGGTATTATCATAAGTAATGACATCAGTCAGGAATTTAATCAGGAGACTTTAAAGGAAGCTGGGAGGATTCCAGACAGCGTGCGGGAGAATCAAATAGTAAGCAGGGAAGACCTGCGTGATATGCTTATTTTTACAATTGACGGAGATGACGCCAAAGATTTTGATGACGCTGTGTCTCTTACGCTTGCAGAGAACGGTAATTATTATCTTGGGGTTCATATTGCAGATGTGTCTGAATATGTTACAGACGGTTCTGCGCTTGATAATGAGGCATATGCAAGAGGAACAAGCGTGTATCTGGCTGACCGTGTTATACCGATGCTTCCGGAAAAACTTTCTAACGGGATTTGCAGCTTAAATCCCAATGTTGACAGGCTGACGCTTTCTGTATTTATGGAAATATCCGGAAATGGTACTGTTGTTAACCATAAGCTGTGTAAATCAGTTATATGTTCAAAAGCGCGTATGACATATAATAATGTAAATCTTATGCTGGAAGAAAATAATGAGGAATTATGTGAGAAGTATAAATATATGCTTCCGACTCTACATCTTATGGAAGAGCTGGCAAAAATATTAAATAACAGACGCGCAAAACGCGGCGCGATTCAGTTTGACTTTCCTGAAAGCAGTATCAAAGTAAACGAAGAGGGTGAGCCTGTTGAAATTTCTAAGGAAGTACGCGGTGTTTCAAATAAAATTATTGAAGAATTTATGCTTACTGCAAATGAAACAATTGCGGAATATGCCTTTTGGTCGGAGATACCGTTTATTTACCGTAACCATGAAGCTCCGGCATTGGAAAAAATAACAGCTTTTAATGATTTTTTAAGGCATTTCGGCTTATCCTTTAAGGGGAAGATTGACAGGGACAATCCGGTTCATCCTAAAACATTGCAGCAGGTGCTTGACTGTGTTTCTGGAACTACAGAAGAAAGAATTATTTCATATAATATGCTGCATTCGCTTATGAAAGCACAATACAGCGAAGAAAATCTTGGACACTTCGGTTTGGCGGCTAAATTTTACTGCCATTTTACATCGCCTATAAGACGGTATCCTGACCTTGCGATACACAGACTGTTAAAGGAGTTTCTTGACGGAAGACTGACGGAGAATCGTGCGGCGTATTTAAAAACGTATGTAAGCGCCGCAAGCCGTCACTCAAGTGACTGTGAGGTTAACGCGGAGCATACTGAGCGTGATGTGGATGATTTGATGAAAACAGCGTATATGAGCAGGTTTATTGGACAGAGCTTTGACGCGAACGTTGCGAATGTTACTAATTTCGGCATGTTTGTGGAATTAGAGAATACGGTGGAAGGACTTATACGCGTTGAAAATATGACTGATGATTATTATGAATATAATGAGATGACAAACTCTCTGGAGGGCAGACGCAAAAAACGCGTATACACGACAGGAGACCCTGTTAGAGTGGTGCTTGCGAATACAGATATTATGCTCAGGCAGATTGATTTTGTTCTTGAAAAGGATAGCAGCGGAGCAATGCTGAAAAAATTTGATAAAACAATAAAAAAAGAACCGTATGATAATATTAAAAAAACAAAAATCATAAAGAAATCAAAATACAAAAGGAAGAATAAACGATAATGGAAAATTTTGAGATTATTATTACAACACTTTTTGGGCTGGAAGCGCTTGCCGCACGTGAAATTAGGCGTCTTGGTTATGATGATGTAAGCGTAGAGGATGGGAAAGTGACATTTGTTGGAGATATGGAGGCCGTATTGAGGGCAAATTTATGGGTACGGACAGGTGAAAGGGTACTGATAAAAGCGGCTGAGTTTACAGCTGTAACATTTGAAGAGCTTTTTGAGAAAACAAAATCTGTTGAATGGCACAAATGGATAGGTAAAAATGATGCCTTTCCTGTAAAAGGATATTCATTAAAATCAACGCTTGCAAGTGTAAGAGATTGTCAGTCGATTATAAAAAAAGCAATAGCTGACAGCCTTTCTGATAAATATGGAATATCATGGCTTGAAGAAACAGGAACAGTTTATCAGATACAGTTTGCGTTGTTTAAGGACAAGGTTACTCTTATGATAGATACATCGGGAGAAGGACTGCATAAGCGTGGATACAGGCAAAAGTCGAACATTGCTCCTTTGAAGGAAACGCTGGCGGCGGCAATGGTCGAATTAAGTCACTGGAAATATGAATATCCGTTGTGTGACCCTTTTTGCGGAAGCGGTACGATTCCAATTGAAGCGGCTATGATAAAAAGAAATATTGCTCCCGGAATATACCGTAATTTTGCCTTTGAGCATTTCAGTCAGACTGATTTGAAATGCTGGGACAGAATAAAAGACGAGGCAAAGGCGCTTGAAAAAAATGTGCCTCTGGAAATTTACGCATATGATATAGATAAAAACACAGCGGAGCTTGCTCAAAGCAATGCCCAAAAAGCCGGAGTCGGAGACTATGTAAAACCATATCAGGGAGACGCGCGAAAAATAACCTTTGATATACCGTATGGCACAATAATATGCAATCCTCCTTACGGGGAACGAATAGGTGAAATTAAGGATTGTGAGAAATTGTACAGGGAAATTGGGAATAACTTTAAAAAATTTAATAAATGGTCATATTATATAATTACATCAAATGAGAATTTTGAAAAATGCTTTGGTAAACAAGCCAATAAAAAACGTAAGCTTTATAATGGTATGATTAAATGCAATTTATATCAGTTCTTCGGGGAACGACCGTCTAAGAACTGAAAATATAAAAAGATGCATAAAAACTTGCTGGTTTGATTACTGGTAAGTTTTTTATTTTTTATAAATAATAAACAAAAAAACCAATAAAAATTTTATCCTCATTCGACAAAAAGTAATAGCCAAACCACAATATATATGTTATAATTAAAACAGTCGGTAAAATAGGACTGTTTTTCTTTATTATATCAATGATTAAGCAATACAGCAAGTGGTGATATAATAGCGAATATGAATTAATGAACGGAGGTTATGCAATGTCTGAAAAGAAAAAAACTGTTCCATTCACAGGAACAAAGGAGCAGGAAGAGGCTTTAATAAAAGTAATTGCTGAACTTAAAGAAGAGCCGGGCGCGTTAATGCCTATTCTTCAAAAAGCACAGGATATTTACGGATATCTTCCTATGGAGGTCCAAAAGAAAATATCGGATGAAACCGGAATTCCGCTTGAGAAAATCTATGGGGTTGTGACATTTTATTCGCAATTCAGTTTGACTCCAAAGGGAAAATATCGTATTTCAGTATGTCTTGGTACTGCCTGTTATGTAAAGGGGTCAGGAGACATTTATAACGCCCTGATGGAAAAACTGGGTATAGTAGGCGGTGAATGTACTCCGGACGGTAAATTTTCTTTGGATGCATGCCGATGTGTAGGAGCGTGCGGACTTGCTCCTGTTATGATGGTGAATGATGAAGTATACGGCCGGCTGACGGTGGATGACATCGATGATATTCTGGCCAAGTATGAATAAGGAGGTATTGTATGAAATCTCTTGAAGAATTACGCGAAATAAGAGAAAAAGCGAAAAAAAATGTGTTTAAATACCGTGTTCATGTATGCGGAGGTACAGGCTGCACGTCTTCCGGAAGCCCGCGGATTATTGAGCGTCTGGAAAAGGAAATAAAAGCAAACGGTCTTGAGAATGATGTGGAAATTGTTAAGACAGGATGTTTTGGTTTATGCGCGTTAGGGCCTATTATGATTGTGCATCCGGAGGGCAGCTTTTATTCAATGGTTAAGGAAGAAGATATTCCTGAAATTGTTTCAGAGCATTTAAAAGGCGGTAAGCCTGTAACAAGACTGTTATATGAAGAAACAACAAAGTCAGAGCATATTCTTCCGCTGGAGGAAACGGATTTCTATAAGAAGCAGCATAGAGTTGCGCTTAGAAACTGTGGTGAAATCAGTCCAGAGCATATTGAGGAGTACATAGGAACAGGCGGATATGAAGCACTTGGTAAGGTGTTGACTTCCATGACGCCTGAGGAAGTTATACAGGTTGTGCTTGACAGCGGCCTGAGAGGAAGAGGAGGCGCGGGTTTTCCGACCGGACTTAAATGGCGTTTCGCGGCAGCGAATGATGCTGAGCAGAAATATGTCTGCTGTAATGCGGATGAGGGAGACCCCGGCGCGTTTATGGACCGTTCTGTACTTGAGGGTGACCCTCATGTAGTGCTGGAGGCTATGACTATTGCGGGGTATGCGATAGGCGCGTCACAGGGATATATTTACGTGCGCGCTGAATATCCGATTGCGGTGCGGCGTCTTGAAATAGCAATAGGTCAGGCGAGAGAAATGGGATTGCTTGGAGATGATATTTTTGGAACAGGGTTTAAGTTTGATATTGAACTGCGTCTGGGCGCTGGCGCGTTTGTCTGCGGCGAGGAAACAGCTCTGATGACATCTATTGAGGGCAATAGGGGAGAACCCAGACCCCGTCCGCCGTTTCCGGCGCTGAAGGGGTTATTCCAGAAGCCCACTATTCTTAATAATGTTGAAACATATGCCAATATTCCGCAGATTATTGTAAACGGTTCTGAATGGTTTGCGGGAATGGGAACGGAAAAATCAAAAGGAACAAAAGTATTTGCTCTTGGAGGCAAGATACATAATACGGGTCTTGTGGAAATTCCAATGGGCACAACACTGCGTGAAATTGTGGAAGAAATAGGCGGCGGAGTGCCGAACGGCAAGAAGTTTAAGGCGGCTCAGACAGGAGGCCCTTCCGGAGGCTGTATTCCCGCTGAACATTTAGATGTTCCTATTGATTATGATAATCTGATTGAAATTGGCTCTATGATGGGGTCCGGTGGTCTTATTGTTATGGATGAAGACACCTGTATGGTAGATATAGCAAAGTTTTTCCTTGAGTTTACTGTGGATGAATCCTGCGGTAAATGTACGCCGTGCCGAATCGGCACAAGGCGTATGCTGGAGATTTTGGATAAAATAACAAAAGGTCAGGCGACAATGGAGGATTTGGATAAATTGGAGGAATTATGCGAGCATCTTCATGAAAATTCTTTGTGCGCGCTTGGTCAGACCGCTCCTAATCCAGTTATCTCTACATTGAGATATTTCAGAGATGAGTATATAGCTCATATTGTTGATAAAAAATGTCCTGCCGGAGTATGTAAAGACCTTTTGCAGTATAAAATTGACCCTGACAAGTGTAAGGGATGTACTCTGTGCGCAAGAACCTGTCCGGCTGACGCTATTATCGGCAGTGTTAAAGAGGTGCATATGATTAATCCGGAAAAATGTCTGAAGTGCGGCGCTTGTATGGAAAAATGTCGCTTTGGCGCTATTTACAAAGAGTAAGAGAGGAGAGATAAGATGGAAAATGTGAATTTAAAAATTAATGGTATAAATGTCAGCGCTCCTTCAGGTTCTACTATTCTGGAGGCGGCGCGTATAGCCGGTATTAAAATTCCTACTCTTTGCTTTTTGAAGGAAATCAATGAAATCGGCGCATGCCGTATGTGTGTTGTAGAAGTAAAGGGCGCGAGGAATCTTGTGGCGGCGTGTGTACATCCTATAAGTGAAAATATGGAAGTGCTTACAAACACGCCTAAGCTTATAGAATCCAGAAGACGTACTTTAGAGCTGATTTTATCAGACCATGAGAAAAAGTGCCTTTCCTGTGTGCGGAACGGCAAATGCGAGCTTCAGGAATTATGTCAGGAGCTGGGAGTGGCCGATGAAGATTATTTCAAGGGAGAATCTAATCATTATGAACTGGATACCAGCGCGGCACATATGGTTCGTGATAATAATAAATGTATTCTTTGCAGAAGATGTTCGGCCGTGTGTGAGAAAAAGCAGACAGTGGGTGTTATAGGACCAAATAACAGAGGCTTTGACACATTTATAGGTTCGGCGTTTGACATGGGACTTGGGGACACAAGCTGTGTATCCTGCGGTCAGTGTATAGCGGCTTGTCCGACAGGCGCTTTATATGAAAAAGATTTTACAGATGATGTGCTGGCGGCAATTGCAAATCCGCATAAGCATGTTGTTGTACAGACTGCTCCGGCTGTCCGGGCAGCGCTGGGAGAAGAATTTGGTTATCCTATGGGAACAGACGTGGAAGGAAAGATGGCTGCCGCGCTTAGAAGAATAGGCTTTGATAAAGTATTTGATACAGATTTCAGCGCGGATTTGACAATCATGGAAGAAGCTCATGAATTTCTTGACAGAGTACAAAACGGAGGAGTTCTGCCGATTATAACCTCATGCTCTCCGGGATGGGTAAAGTACTGCGAGCATTATTATCCTGACCAGCTTGAGCATTTGTCAAGCTGTAAGTCACCTCAGCAGATGTTTGGAGCAATTACAAAAACATATTATGCGCAGAAATTCGGTATCGACCCTAAAGATATTGTCTGTGTAAGTGTTATGCCGTGTACAGCGAAAAAGTTTGAGCTTGGACGTGAAGACGAGGCGGCCGCCGGTGTACCGGATGTGGATATTTCAATTACGACAAGAGAGCTTGCCAGACTTATACGCAAGGTTGGTCTTGATTTCAGAAGCCTTCCAAATGAAGGCTTTGATGAACCTCTTGGAGAATCTACAGGCGCGGGAGTGATTTTCGGCGCTACAGGCGGTGTTATGGAGGCCGCGCTGCGTACCGCTGTGGAAAAGCTTACGGGCGAGGAGCTGGCAAGCTTAGATTTTAAAGAGGTACGTGGAACGGAAGGAATAAAAGAAGCCTCATATACTGTTGCCGGTATGGAAGTAAAGGTGGCTATAGCTTCCGGATTATCAAATGCAAAGGTTATAATGGATAAAATTCGGGATGGAAACGCTGATTATCACTTTGTTGAAATTATGTGCTGTGAAGGCGGATGTGTAAATGGCGGAGGCCAGCCGCAACTTCATGCGGACGTACGTAATTTTGAAGACGTGCGCGCGATTAGGGCAAAGGTGTTGTATGATAATGACGCGGCAAAGTCTATCAGAAAATCGCATGAAAATCCGTCTATTAAACGTGTATATGAAGAGTATTTAGGTGAACCGGGAAGTGAAAGAGCTCATCATATTTTACATACTACCTATGTGAAGAGAACTGTTAACTGATTGTTAATCATTATTCCGGCGGTTTGCCGCAGATTTATTTAACGGAAACGGCAGCCTGTGAAGTGTTTGACAGCACAAAGCAGGTTGCTGTTTTAATAAGGGAGGCTGTGAATTGAAGGTTATTGATTTTAAAGATGCAAAATGCCGTCATTGTTATAAATGTGTCCGTAACTGCGCGGTAAAGGCTATTGCAGTACAGAATGAACAGGCTCGCATTTTGCAGGAACAGTGCATTAACTGCGGACATTGTCTTGAGGTTTGTCCTCAAAACGCAAAAACATTTGCCAGTGATTTGGAACGGGTACAGGGTTATTTGCGTCAGGGATTTAAAACTGTGATTTCTATTGCTCCGTCTTATCTGGGAGTACTTGACTTTGAGACTCCTGGTCAGATTGTGGACGCGCTTTTGCGGCTGGGCTTTTCAGAGGTGCGTGAAACTGCTGAAGGGGCGGCGTTGGTAACAGATGAGTATAAAAAGCTGATGCGGGAAAAAAAGATGCCGAATATTATTACAACCTGCTGTCCGAGTATGAATGATTTGGTAGAAAAATATTATCCTGAATGCACTAAATATATGGCTCCGGTAGTTTCACCGATGATTGCTCATGGACGATATATAAAAAAATTATACGGCAATGACGCGAAGGTTGTTTTTTTAGGCCCTTGTATCGCGAAAAAGCAGGAAGCAGTGGGTGATGAACGTATATTTGGGGCTGTTGACGCTATATTAACATTTGAGGAGCTGGCAGATTGGCTTGAGGCAGAAGGAATTAATATTTATGAATGTGAAGAAATACCTTTTGCTAATCCTAATCCTGAAGTCAACCGGCTGTATCCGATTGACGGCGGTGTTATTATGTCTGTTGTGGCTGATAAAGATATGAATTCATATCAGAAGGTTCAGTTAAACGGACTTGATAATTGTATGGAAATGCTGGAATGTCTGAAAAACGGCGAAATAGATAATTGTTTTATTGAAGCGAATGTTTGTGAAGGCGGCTGTGTAAAGGGCCCGGCCTCAGCGAAATGGAATACCTCATATGTGAAAGCAAGAATAAAGATTGAAAAGGATGCGTCGTACCAGACTGCCTCTGAGCTTCCTGATATGAATGGCGAGGAATTAAGCAGGACATTTGAGAATAGAAGTGTTGCGGTTAAAACGCCTTCTGAGGAGGATATTCAGAAAATTTTAAAGGAAACAGGAAAATATTCTAAAAATGATGAACTAAACTGCGGAGCGTGCGGTTATCAGACCTGCCGTGAAAAGGCAATTGCCGTATTTAACGGGAAGGCTGAAAACTGTATGTGCTTACCTTATGCGCTTATGCAGTCGGAATCAATGTCAAATGTTGTATTGGACGTTACTCCGGATATTATTTTAATCGTGGATTCTGAGTTGAGAATACGTGAATGTAATAAAAGAGCGCAGGAACTGCTTGGAGTAGGCAAAGAAGAAGCTCTGCAAAGGTATATATTTGAATTTATGGAAGCGTCAGATATAGAGGAAACGTTCCAAACTAAACAGTCAGTCTATAATACAAAGATAAAAATGGAGCATGAGCGTCTGACTATGCGCAGAACAATTGTATACATAGAGGATATGGATTATGTTCTTGTAACATTTCATGACATTACAAGTGAAGAAAAAATGAAGGAACAGCATTATAAATTTAAAGTTGAAACAATGGAAATAGCGCAGAAAGTGATTGATAAGCAGATGATGGTGGCCCAAGAAATTGCGGGACTGCTGGGAGAGACCACCGCGGAAACAAAGGTTACAATGACTAAACTGCGTGATTCAATTCTTGAGGATGATATTTTATGAGTGTAAGTATTGATGCGGCATGGAAAAGTCTGAATAAATATAAGGAGGAATTATGCGGAGACAAGGTTGAGATTGTCAAGACTGCTGATTCTGATATAGTAATTCTCGCGGATGGCATGGGAAGCGGTGTTAAAGCTAATATCTTGTCTACGCTTACTTCAAAAATACTGGCTACCATGCTTAGAGACGGAGCCACTATTGAATCCTGTGTAGTTACCATTGCAAAGACGCTTCCTATTTGTCAGGAAAGAAAAGTTGCCTATGCAACATTCAGCATTTTACAGATTTTTCATAATCAGGATGCGTATTTAGTAGAATATGATAATCCGTCATGTGTTTTTATAAGAGATAAGAATATTATACAGTATCCTTATGAAACGCGTGAAATAGAAGGTAAAAAAATTCATGAATACCGTTTTAAGGTACAGAAAAATGACTGCTTTGTATTGATGAGTGATGGAGTTATATATGCCGGCGCAGGAGAAATTCTGGATTTGCAGGGATGGACATGGGAGAATATGGCGGATTACACATTGCAATGTACAAAGAAAACCTTATCCGCGTCCCGTTTGACAGCTATGCTGAGTCAGGCTTGTGACGACTTGTATGTTCATAAACCGGGTGATGATACAACTATAGCGGTCGCGAGAGTTATTGAACGGAGAGTAGTGAATTTATTTACCGGTCCTCCAGCTCGCAAGGAAGACGATGAAAATTTGATGCATGATTTTATGAATATGGAAGGTAAAAAGGTTGTGTCCGGGGGAACAAGCGCTAATATTGCAGCGCGGATTCTTCATAAAGATATTATTACAGAGATAAACCATAATGACCCAGATGTGCCTCCGATGGCTTTTATAGAGGGGCTGGATTTGGTTACAGAAGGTGTTTTAACACTGGGAAAGACGTTGAAATTGCTGAAACGATATGAGCATGACGAATTTGACTCAGATTTTTTTGATGAGCTTGACGCTGATAACGGCGCGTCACGTTTGGCAAAGCTGCTTATTGAGGAATGTACGGAATTGAATCTGTTTGTGGGAACTGCCATGAATGAAGCTCATAAGGAATCAGAATTGACCTTTGATTTAAGTATGCGTATGAATCTGGTGGATATATTAAAAAATACTATGGAGAAAATAGGGAAGACTGTTAATGTAAAGTATTATTAAAAGGAGAACTTCTGTGGGAACAAGAGTAGCGGTTATGAGCATCATTGTTGAAAACAATGATACCGTAGATACACTCAATAGAATATTGCATGAATACGGAGAATATATAATTGGCCGGATGGGTATTCCGTATCACAAAAGAAAAATAAATATTATCAGTATAGCTGTTGACGCGCCGCCGGATATTATTTCAGCGTTGGCCGGAAAGATTGGCAATTTATCCGGCGTCAGCGTAAAAACAGCATTGTCAGGAGTGAAGTCAGATGACAGAGAGACTGTATGAGCTGATTGAACAATTGTTTCGCAAGCAGTCTCTTACAGTGGAGGAGTACGAATATTTAATTGAAAACCGATGTGCAGAGGCGGCGAAGCTTTTGAAAAAAAAGGCCGTAATGCTTAGGGAAAGCATATACGGAAGAGAAGTGTTTATCCGAGGCTTGATTGAAATAAGTAATATTTGTAAAAATGACTGTTTTTACTGTGGTATACGTAAAAGCAACAGCTTATGCGAGCGATACAGACTGACTCCCTCGCAAATTATCGAATGCGTTGACGAAGGCTATTATCTGGGTTTTCGTACATTTGTTATGCAGGGAGGAGAAGACGCGTATTTCAGTGATGATATTTTATGTGATATTATAACAGAAATAAAAAGTAAATATCCGGATTGCGCTGTGACACTGTCACTTGGAGAACGCAGCAGCGCAAGCTATCAGCGTATGTATGACGCGGGAGCGGATAGATATTTGCTTCGTCATGAAACAGCGGAGCAGTCGCATTATCAGAAGCTACACCCTGAAACAATGTCATATACAGAGCGCATGAATTGTCTTAGTAATTTAAAATCAATCGGATATCAGGTCGGCTGTGGTTTTATGGTCGGCTCTCCGTTTCAGACAGCTGCTTCTTTAGCAATGGATTTGAAATTTATAGAAAGCTTTAGGCCGGATATGTGCGGTATCGGGCCGTTTATTCCGCATAAAAATACTCCGTTTAAATATCATGCGGCAGGTACGCTGGAATTGACATGTTATCTGTTGTCTGTTATAAGAATAATTTATCCTCCGATATTGCTTCCGTCTACAACTGCGCTTAGTACAATAAGTCCTGCCGGAAGGGAGCGGGGGATTCAGGCAGGGGCTAATGTTATAATGCCCAATCTGTCGCCGCAGCTGGTGCGAAAGCAATATGAGCTTTATGACAATAAGGCGTACACATCAGAAGAATCTGCTCAATGCCTGAATGAACTCAAACATAAAATGCGTTTGATTGGCTATGAAATTGTCAGTAAACGCGGTGATATAAAAAAATCTGAGGATAAGAGAAATCTGCCCCAAAGAAAGGAATTTTAAAATGGCTGTTTATAATCCAAAATCATTAAAAGCAGAGGAATTTATTAATGATGATGAAATACGGAAAACACTTGCGTATGCTGAAGAAAACAAGGAAAATACTGAGCTTATTGATAAAATTATAGAAAAAGCAAGACCTAAAAAAACAGAAAACGGATGTATGTGTTCAGGTCTTACTCACCGTGAAGCGTCTGTTCTGCTTGCGTGTGAAATCCCTGAAAAAATTAAAAAAATATATGAGGTGGCTGAAGAAATTAAGCTAGCTTTTTACGGAAACCGTATTGTTATTTTTGCGCCGCTTTATTTGTCCAATTACTGTGTGAACGGATGTGTTTACTGTCCGTATCATCTTAAAAACAAAAATATTCCGCGGAGAAAGCTTACTCAGGAAGAAGTCATTGCGGAGGTGACTGCATTGCAGGATATGGGACACAAGCGTCTGGCTATAGAAGCCGGAGAAGACCCTGTTAATAATCCTATTGAATATATTCTTGACTGTATACGTACTATTTACAGTGTACATCATAAAAACGGTGATATACGCCGCGTGAATGTAAATATTGCGGCTACTACTGTTGAAAATTATCGTAAACTGAAAGAAGCCGGTATTGGTACGTATATTTTGTTTCAGGAAACCTATCATAAAGAAAGCTACAGTGAACTTCATCCTACAGGACCTAAGCATGATTATGATTATCATACTGAGGCTATGGACAGAGCTATGGAGGGAGGTATTGATGATGTGGGGTTAGGCGTGCTGTTTGGACTTGAAATGTATAAGTATGAATTTGCCGGACTTATTATGCATGCGGAGCATCTTGAAGCGGTTCATGGGGTGGGCCCCCATACTATTAGTGTACCGCGTGTGAAGCATGCGGACGATATTGACCCTTCTGCGTTTGATAACGGCATTGACGATGAGACTTTTGCGAAGATTGTAGCATGTATACGTCTGGCAGTTCCATATACAGGGATGATTATATCAACGCGCGAAACGGAAGAGGTTCGTTCTAAACTGCTCAGACTGGGAGTATCACAGGTAAGCGGCGGCTCACGTACCTCAGTCGGCGGTTATACAGAGGAGGAACGTCCGCGTGATACGGAGCAGTTTGATGTTTCTGACCAGAGGTCTTTGGACGAGGTTGTAAGATGGCTTATGGAAAACGGACATATTCCTTCTTTTTGTACTGCTTGCTACAGAGAGGGCAGAACAGGTGACCGTTTTATGAGTCTTTGTAAAAGCGGTCAGATTTTAAACTGCTGTCATCCGAACGCGCTTATGACATTATCGGAATATCTGGAGGATTACGCTTCTGAAGCGACCAAGAAAATTGGATATAGGCTTGTTGAGAAAGAGCTTAAGCGTATACCTAATGAAACAGCAAGAAAAATTGCGTCACAAAATATTGACGATATAAAAAATTTCAATCGTCGGGATTTTCGTTTCTAAGGAGGCGCTTTTATATGGGATTAAATGATATTGTGTCTGCGGAAAGGGTGCATATAGGTTTTTTTGGTATGAGGAATGCCGGCAAATCGAGTGTTGTCAATGCGGTTACAGGACAGAATTTATCTGTTGTTTCCGATATTAAAGGAACAACGACAGACCCTGTGAAAAAATCCATGGAGCTGCTGCCTATTGGTCCAGTGGTGATTATTGACACGCCGGGATTTGATGATGACGGCGAATTGGGTGAACTGCGTGTACAAAAAACCAGAGAGATTCTTACACATACGGATATTGCCGTACTAGTGGTTGATGCTCAAAGAGGACTTGGAACATTAGATAATGAGCTGATAGCGATATTTAAAGAAAAAAAACTGCCGTATATCATTGTTTATAATAAAGCGGATTTGGTTGGTAAACGAAATACAACTGATTATAATGCAATTTATGTAAGTGCTTTCACAAAGGAAAATATAATAGCTTTAAAAGAAAAAATAGGGAAATATGCTCCTGATGTGAAAAATAACAAGAGAATAGTATCAGATTTGCTGGTAAAAGGAGATGTGGTTGTTCTTGTAATACCTGTTGATGAAGCCGCGCCAAAGGGCAGACTGATTCTTCCGCAGCAGCAGACTATCCGTGATATTCTGGATGCTCATTGTTCGATTGTTGTCTGTCAGGAAACAGAGCTGAAGGAAACACTGGCGTGTCTGTATGTAAAGCCTAAGCTCATTATTACTGACTCGCAGGCTTTTGAGAAAGTAAGCGCTGAAACACCGGATGATATAATGCTGACCTCGTTTTCTATTTTGTTTGCCCGTTATAAAGGTAATTTACCGGAATTGATAAAAGGAGCGTCAATGCTGTCAAAGCTTAAAGCCGGTGATAAGATTCTTATTGCGGAAGGATGCACTCACCATCGTCAGTGTAATGATATAGGCAGTGTAAAAATACCATTATGGATTAATAAGTTTACAGAAGCGGATATAAAATATGATTTCACCTCAGGCGGAGAATTCCATGATAATTTGTCTGAATATGCTTTAATAGTGCATTGCGGAGGGTGTATGCTTAATGCAAAGGAAATGCGGTATCGTATAGAAAAGGCACAAAAAGCGAATGTGCCTATTGTCAATTACGGTATAGCCATAGCGTATATGCATGGAATTTTAAAAAGAAGTCTGCGTCTGTTTCCAGATATGCTGAAATTACTTGAATAAAATTAATAAACGAGTGTATTTATAAATAATACGCTCGTTTATTAATTTTATTCAAGAGGATATTCTTTAATTATACAATCTTGTCTTAACTAGTAGTTTATAGATTTTGTGTCCGGCAGGAAGCTGACAAATTTCTTCTTTAGTAAATATTTTCATTATAAATATCATTATAAAATACACAATTCCGGCAAATGCGATGGCTGTAAATGTGGCAATAAGGTTGGATAAAAATGTTTCTGTAAATATAAACATAATCAGTTTATATACTCCGATTGCCGCCGCGCCCATGGCAGTACTGGCAATCAGCGGTTTTATTATATATTTTATCGGCGTGATTTTCACACTGCAATGCTTTGAAAGAACTATAAAGCATATTGCGCAGGAAATGAATTGACACGCTATTGAGCTTATTGCCGCGCCGTAAATATTTACAGACGGTATTCTTATAAGTAAAATATTCAGTATTATTTTCGCGATACAGCCAAACAGCAGACTGATTGCCGGAACATATATTTTTCCTATGCCCTGAAGAGAACCGGTCATGGTCTGAGCAAGCGCGGCAAATATCAGTGATACTGAAACAAGCTGAAGAAGCGAGTATCCTTCGGGCGCGTTAAAATAAATCACCTTGTAAATAGGCTGCGCCATTGAAATAAAGCCTATTGCGCATGGAAGGATAATTAATATTGATACCAGCAGAGAATAGTTGATTTTTGAAGCCGCCTCGTCATAATTCTTTACTTTAAGAGCACTTGCGACATATGGAACAAGGACTGTCGCAAAGGCAAAGTTTACAGCAAGCGGCATATTGTAGAGAATATCGCTTTTGGAAAGAAGTCCGGACAGTCTTTCAATTTCATGTGTAAGCTGAATAGCTGTAGGATTTATTATAGCTTCTGTATTTCCATGAGATGGAATGAGCGCCGCAAAAGCAGCCTCTATGCCGCGGCTTATTGTGGCGGTATCTATCACACGGTTTATGGCGGTTATAATAGAGCCGAGAGAAATTGGTACGCTAATCATTAAAATACTAAGCATTAAATATCGCATTGAGGTGTTTATTGTTTCTTCGGATGAAGTACGAATTTTTTCCTGTATTCCGTTTTTGCGTTTATAATAGAAATAAATCAGATACAGGAAGCTTAATGCGGTAGCTAGGGATGTGGCAAGATTCGCCCAGGCGGCAGTCGTAGGAAGAGCTTTTTGAAGCAATACAGCCGCGTAAACGAGCACAATTGTGAGTATACACTTTAAAATCTGCTCTATAATCTGTGAATTGCTTGTTGCCGTCATATTTTTCATGCCGGTAAAATATCCGCGGATAACAGAGGATATACAAACAAAAAATAATGATGGAGCAAGAGCCATCATAACCTGATTTGAACGCGGATAATGTATTGCGTTTGCGAAAAAATCCGCGCCTATAAAAAGCACAAGTGATGTTGCAAGACCTATAACAGAGAATAGAATAAGAGCTGTTTTAAATATTTTATGCGCGCCCTTGTAATCATTGAGAGCAATACGTTCAGATACCACTTTAGATATCGCGTTTGGTATGCCGACTGACGATATAGCTAAAAGTAAGGTGTAAATTTGAAAACCAACATTATAAAGTCCAAGTCCTTCGTCTCCGAAACCGTCTACATTGGTAATAACCGCCTTATATACGGCTCCGAATATTTTCACGATAATCTGAGAGACAAGAATTACAGTAACATTATTCATAAATGAACTGTTTTTTTCTTTTTTTATAGTTGTCATCATGTTTCTCCTTGAGTTCAAATAGTATAATTACAATTTATTATAAATCTAAAAGTAAATATA